>CAJBPC010000001.1 GCA_903957405.1 uncultured bacterium
TCATGCTTGGCGGCATGAATTACCAGGGGGAATTGCAGGACAAATATTTCACCTTCAAGAGCATCAACGCTGCTGTCGGCATCAGCACCCTTTTTGCCCTGAATGATCGGTTCTCTTTCTCTGCAGAATTGATGCGCGGGTCATTGAAGGGGAGTGATGCGAGACCGGATTCTCGCAACCGGATCCGAAACCTCCAATTCGCCACGGCCATCTACGAGCTGTCGGCAGCCGGCAGGATAAACGTTTTCACGGACCAGGAGATTCCCTTCACCCCCTATCTGGTCGGCGGCGGATCTGTTTTTCACATCGATCCATTCACCCTCGATGAGAAGGGAGGAAAGGTCTACCTCTTCCCATTGTCCACAGAAGGGCAGGGGTTGGCCGAATACCCCGACCGCCCCTTCAACAACCGCAACAATATCGCCATGTTTGGCGGAGCGGGCATCGAGTTCCGGGTCACTAAAAAACTGAGGTTGGATTTCGAGATCGCCATCCGAAAATCATTCACCGACTACATCGATGATGTGAGTACGACTTATCCCGATCCCAACATCCTGTATCCCGCCTTTGGCCCTTTGTCCGTTCAATATTCGTATCGTGGGGACGAGGTCTCTGGAGTGAATCCGGTTTTCAAAGCGGGTGCACAACGCGGCAATCCGGGCACCGATGACTGGTTCCACATGGTCTTCGTCCGCCTTCGGTATCCGATCTTCGACAGGGCCGTCGATGTGGGGTATCCCCGGTATTTTTTCCGAAAGAATCGCTGGCCGTACAGCAACTATTGACGAAGGGCTTGTACCTTATTTTGCACCAGATCGTTGAAAGAAAACCCACATGTCTCCGGCGCGTCCATCATCGGCATCGATGCCACCAACCTCAACACCGGTGGTGGTAGAACTCATATCATGGAACTCCTCAATCACTTGGAGCCGGAAGCATTCGGCATCAGCCGGGTGGTGGTATGGGGTGCCAGGCAAACCCTGCAAGGATTGCCGGATGAAAGCTGGCTCCTGAAAGTGCATGACCCTTTATTTGAGCGGGGCATCCTGTACCGGGCCTATTGGCAGTTGTTTCGTTTGTCCGCAGCGGCACGCCGGGAGGGTTGTACCCTGCTGCTGATACCCGGAGGGGTGTATGCAGGAAATTTTCGGCCGGTTGTGACCATCTGCCAGAACCTCCTTCCTTTTGATGACATGGAACAGGGCCGGTATGGTTTTTCGCCATATCTGCTGCGCCTCAAGATCCTGCGATATGTTTTCGGTTATGCATTCCGTGTGTCGGCGCGGGTCGTGTTTTTGAGTCGATTCGCCCTGGAGATGGTCAGCCGAAAGCTGCCCGCCATGATGGTCGATCACCCTGTCATACCCCATGGCATCAGTGCATCATTCTTTGTCGAGCCCCGGCCGCAGCGGTCCATCGGCAGCTGTACCCCGGAGGATCCATTTCGCATGATCTATGTGTCCACGATTGATCTGTACAAGCACCAGTGGAAGCTGGTAGAGGCTGTCCAGCGGGTTCGATCGCGGCATGGCTGGTCAATCACCCTTGATCTGGTGGGGGAGGCTATTTCCCCTGCCATCGACCGGCTCCGGGAAGCCATCTCCCTCTTCGATCCCGGGGGCGAATTTGTCCAGTACCATGGCGCCGTGGATCATGCGCGTATGCCGACACTGTACCGGCAGGCCGACATGGCCGTCTTTGCCTCGAGTTGTGAGAACCAGCCATTGATCCTATTGGAGAAGATGGCTTCCGGCCTGCCCATTGCCTGCTCCGATTATGGCGCGATGGTGGAGATCCTGGGCGATGATGGCGTATTTTTCAACCCGGAGGATATCGACGGCATGGTCGAAGCGATCGCAAGACTGATCGAGGATCCAACGCTCAGGGAATGCAATGCCCGTCGGAATCATGCTCGGGCCTCCCGCTATGCATGGTCCACTACGGCAACCGAAACCTTCTCTTTGTTGGCGGAAGTGATCCGGGAAGAACAGGAGATCAAGACTCCGGGAAGGCGATGAAGTCCACCTTCATGGAAGGGGCTTAGCATTTGTGTAGTCTCTGATCCTGCCATTTCATATCAATTCGATCCGAGGATCAACCATTCCGGGTCGTAACCTGCAAGTACACGACCGTTTTGGCATGGTACATGGGGTCAGACGCCGGTACCGGGATTGTTGCGATCCAGGCGTTTAACAATGGTTTGTTCCTGGCATGGCTGGTAGGATCATCCCCATAAACCTTGCGATGCATCGGGACGTCTTGATGGGTTCGGGTAATGTTTTCAGATCCAGGCAGACAGGATCAAAGGCCGCTTTTTTACCTTCTTGTCA
>CAJBPC010000002.1 GCA_903957405.1 uncultured bacterium
GCGGATTTATATTCGACGCCCCAGTTGAAAAATTATTCAATTGAGTTCTGTAAACACCAACAATCGCGTCCCACGGTATGCTCGCCGCTAATTGTACCCATCGGTTAGTACTGGGTAAATGACGGGGGCTCGTGTACGGCTTCTTTGATGCACGCTTTTTTAACGCTTTCGCCATATTTCATGCATTTGTCTTACCGAATTTAAGCATTTATCCCTTATCTGGCGTGGCTTTCAGGGTTTTTCAGCAGACCCCAAATAATGTATCTATAAGTCGCATGTTTTTTGGACGGTTTGGCTCCAGTCGCACCGTGAATGGAAAGCATCTTCTTGTTGAAATCACCGACCCAGGAGAGTTCAAGTTCTTCATATTGATGCAGGGAGAGCACGTATTCCTTCAGTTTGATGAACAGTGTGGATTCCAGCCCATGGTTTCTGTATTGCTCTTTGGTACCCATGATGACGGCCCTCAGGCGTCTGTGCTTTCTTGTTTTTTTATTCCATAGAAATTTGAATTTCCCGATAAGATCGAGGCGACCGTTGAGTCCGGCAATGAGTTCATTGATATCGGGCAATACGAGCAGGAATGCAGCAGGGTCATCATTCACATAGGCATACCAAATAAGGTTATTGTCCATCACAGGTCTCATCTGATTGAAATTCTCGAGTATGGATGCCGACGTGACCGGTGTGAACTGATCGAAATCCTTCCATCCATCGTTGTAAATGTCCATAAAGTCATGCGCGAATTTGTCGAAGTGCCGCGGTTCAAAATGGCGGAAAGAATTATTTTTTTTGGAAGCCACCCAGCTGGCGATTTTTTCGAAGCGTTGCGGGAACGGGGCATTTACATCGATCCTGTTGGAGATCTGCTCATATGCTATGGCAAAACCGTATTGTTCGAAAAGCGATCGGTAATAAGGCGGGTTATAGTTCATCCCATAGTAGGGCATGGTAAAGCCCTCGATCAGGAGTCCCCACCACATCAGATTCTCTCCGAAATTGACAGGACCTTCCATGGCGCTCATGCCACGCTGCGATAACCATTCACGTGCTGTGTCGAAGAGCAGATTGGCGGCAGTCTGATCGTTGATGCACTCAAAAAAACCGCATCCTCCCATCGGAATATCTGTCAGACGGGCTTTTTTTTCGTTGATGAAGGACGCTATCCTGCCGATAGGCCGGCCGTTTTCGCCGTACAACACCCAGCGGGTGCAGGATCCATGGCTGTGAAAATTATTCCTTTCAGGATCGAATACCGATTCAATATCCCGGTTCAGCGGACGGATCCAGTTGGGGTCTTGCTCGTAGATAAAACCCGTTACATTGAGGAAATCCCTTTTCGTTTTCCGGTCAACTTCAACAATTCTCATGAATGGATTGAAAATATCATGGTTATGTAGCCATATCTGAACTAAACCATTTGTTTAATCGAGTAGGAAGGTAGGGATTAATTCCCTACCTGTCCTCTCACACCACCGTACGTGCCGTTCGGCATACGGCGGTTTGTTAGAATAACTTTTGTTGGAGTTCTGTTTTCCAATGGTAGTAGGTGGCAA
>CAJBPC010000003.1 GCA_903957405.1 uncultured bacterium
GTATACCGGTTCGTCAGGGGATGTGAGCCGGTGGATGAGCGTTTGGAAGTCAAGTGTTTGTGCACCATGCGAAAGAATCAGGATCCCAATGAGAAATCCAAGGTCGGCAAATCGGGTGACGATGAATGCTTTCCTGGCAGCGGCAACGGCGGAGGGCTTCGCATAGTAAAATCCGATCAGCAGGAACGAGGATACGCCGACAAGTTCCCAGAAGATATACATCTGGAACAGGTTGGAAGACATCACCAGTCCAAGCATCGAGAAGGTGAATAGCGAAAGGAAAGCGTAATACGTGGGGAAGCGGTCCTCCCCTTTCATATAGTCCAGGCTGAAGACATGTACCATCAGGGAGATGAATGTCACTACGACCAGCATCATGACGGAGATGGGATCCAGGAGCACGCCCATGTCGATGCTGAGGGAAGGGGTGAATGTCAACCACGGGACGCGGAATGGCAAGACTGCGACATGGCTGCCGGCCGGTTTCCCCCAGCTGAAATAGTAACCGTATGCTATGACCAGCGCTATGGCTGCGGAGATGGCCGACAGCATCGTCCCGAACCAGCCTGCCGTTTGTCCACCGAATTTTTTTCCGAAAAATGCCAGCACGACGAACCCCAGCAATGGGAGCAGCGGAACCAGTATGATCACAAAATTCTCAGGCATGGTCATTGCGAATTACGCATCGGAACAGATGATGGAAGGGTGGGATTCCGTATCGCATCCCTATGACCTCTCTTATCCCATGTTCTGCGCGGTGAATGTATTTTTTCTTTGTTCGGTCTTCAATTTTTCAACTCCTCCGCCGCATGCACATCAATGGACTTATGGTTCCAGAACAGATGGATGATGATGGCGATGGCCACGGCCGCTTCAGCCGCCGCGATGGCGATGATGAACACCGTGAAGAACAGCCCGTCGAGCCGGTCTGGCCAAAGATATTTGTTGAAAGCGATGAAGTTCAGGCAGACGCTGTTGAGTACGAGCTCCAGGCTCATCAGCATGGTGATGAGGTTCCGTCTTGTCAGGAACCCGTAGATGCCGATGAAGAATAGCGCGGTACCGATGAACAGCAGATGATCCAGTCCGGGTTCCATCATGATGACTTTGTTTTAGAGCGCATGGCAATGACGATGCATCCGATCATAGCGGCCAGCAGCAGCATGCTCACCACTTCGAATGGCAGTGCGTATCCATCCTCCCCAACGCCGAGCATGCGGCGGCCGATGGCCGATACGCCGTTGTCGATCGCCGGATTAGTTGTACCGGAGAACCGATGCCGGAGTACCTGCAGCATGACAAGGCCCAAGCCCGTTAAGGCGGCTACGGCCGCAGAGAGCATCCTCGCCCGTGACTGCCTGGGAAGGTCCTCGCCGGATCGCTGGGTGAGGAACACCGAGAAGATGATGAGTACCGCGATGCCGCCCGCATAGACGACGATCTGCACGGCGGCAACGAACTCATAACGCAACCAAAAATAGATGCCCGCGATGCCCAGCAAGCTGAGCAACAGGCATATCGCCGCGCGAAAGATCTGCCTGGAAGTCACAGCCATCAAGGCGCTCACAAGGGTGAGGGCGGCGAGCAGATAAAAAACGATTGTTTCCCCGTTCATCATTCAACCCCCTCCTGGAGTTTGGATTCCGGCTTGTTAAGGATCTTTGTGAGCTGGCTTCTGTCGTAGACGCTGTGCTCGAATGACTGTGCCATTTTGATCGCATCCGTCGGACAGGCCTGTATGCAAAGATTGCACATGGTACAAAGTTCTAAATGGTACACGAAGGCATCGACGGCCTTCTTCCTTTTCCCTTCTGCATTCAGCTCGAACTTGGTGACGATCTTGATGGTGCCATTCGGGCAAGCGAGCTCGCAGGCGGTGCATCCTGTGCAGCGGTGTTCATTCTGTCCGTTGTGGGGCATCACGACTTCCCCCCTGAACCGTTCGGGCAGCACCAGCGTCGCACGATTGTCGGGGTACTGCTCCGTGATGATCTCCTTGTGGTGCGTGAAGTAATACCCGGTCCTGCGCATACCCGAGAGCAGCGAGCCGACAGCCTGTGCGATATCGTTGAAATAATCTTTCAGGAACATGTTTCAATCATTTGCATGATGCGTACGTTGTCTTGCGGATCCAAATTCATATTCATTTATTCGTTCCAAATGAGCTAATGGCTTCCCATATCCATTCCTCCTTAAAAATGCCATTTAAGGATCGCGATGACCGTCACCAGCAGGATATTCACCATGCCGATCGGGAGCAGGTATTTCCATTCGAGGGTGAGCAGCTGGTCGATGCGCAGCCTCGGGAACGTCCAGCGAAACCACATCATCACGAATATCAGGAAAAACGTCTTGCCAAAAAACCAGATCGATGAAGGGATGTAGTCCATCGCATGGTTGAACCAATCCAGGCTCCCGATGTGCAGCGGCATCCATCCGCCGAGGAACAGCGTTGCACCGACCGCACAGACGACGAAAACGTTGATGTATTCGGCAAGAAAAAACAATGCGAACTTCATCCCTGAATACTCCGTGTGGAAGCCCCCGGTGAGTTCCGATTCCGCCTCGGCCATATCGAAAGGCGCGCGGTTCGTCTCGGCCGTGGCAGCGATGAGGAAAATCACAAAGGCAATGATGGCGGGGATATGTCCCTTGAAGATCCACCAGCCATTGGACTGTGAGGTGACGATATCCGATATCTGCAGGCTGCCCGACAATACAACGATCGTGAGGATCGAAAGGCCGGCGGAAAGCTCATAGCTCACGATCTGCGCCCCACTGCGCATCGCGCCGAGCAGAGAATACTTGTTGTTGCTGCTCCATCCTGCCATCAGTATCGCGATCACGTTCAACGAGGAGATGGCGGTGATGTACAACACCCCGATGTTGAGGTCCCATATCTGAAAGTCTTTTGCAAATGCTATCGGTGCCAGCAGGAGCATCGCCGCGATCATGGCCACCAAAGGTGCGAGGTTGAACAGGACCCTGTCGACACCATTGGGCGTCATCCCTTCCTTCACAAGCAGCTTCAGGGTGTCCGCCAGTGATTGCAGCATGCCCTTGGGCCCCACGCGGTTCGGCCCCAGACGGATCTGCATATAGGCGGATACCTTCCGCTCCATGATCACCAGCACCAGGCCCAGCATGGCAAAGAGCCCGATGGCAGCCACCCCCACCATCACCATTTCCAACGCCAGCGCCCAGGCCGGACTGAAGGTCTCGTACAGCCAGGCGTGGATGAGGTCCGTCAATTTTGAAAAACTCCACATAACTTTTGAATTACGGTTGGCCGGCATTTTCCGGCTCTTCCGATACAGGTTTCATATTTAGGTTCCACCTCCACTTTCCATCCTTTCTTGACGACATCGGCCAGCGTATCGTCTATCTATCGATATCCGGAATGACCAGATCGAAACTCCCCATGATCGCCACCAGGTCACCGATCTTTTGCCCGCGGACCGTATGGTCCAATGCACTAAGGTTCGAAAAACCGGGCGAACGAAACTTTATCCTGTAGGGCGTGGTACCTCCTTCGCTGACGATATACACCCCGAACTCTCCCCTGGCCGTCTCGACGCGGGAATAGAACTCTCCCTTCGGAAGCTTCAGTACGGCTTTGGTCTTGGCCTGGAAATCTCCTTCGGGGATGTTGTCGATCAGCTGCTCGATGATCGAAAGCGATTGCCGCATCTCGACCATCCGCACCAGATACCGGGAATAGGTATCGCCGTCGGTGGACATGGCCTGCTCAAACTGCAGCTTCTCGTATCCCTCATAAGGATAGGTCTTCCGGATGTCGCAATCCACTCCGCTTGCCCTCGCAGTAGGGCCACTGCAACCGTAGGAGATAGCATCCTCTTTCGAAAGGATGCCGACACCCTTGGTGCGTGACTTGAAAATGGCGTTATGCGTCACCAGTTCGTCGTATTCCGGCAGCTTGTTGCGCAATTGTTTGACGAACGCTTTCACCCGACGATGGAAGTTCGGGTGCAGGTCGAACTGCACGCCTCCCGGCACCATGTAATTCATCGTGAGCCTTGCGCCACAGGTCTCTTCCATGATGTCGTTGATCATCTCCCGCTCCCGGAATGCATGGAAGAAGGGCGTAAATGCTCCGATATCCATTGCCATCGCACCCCACCAGAGGACATGCGATGCGATGCGGGTGAGCTCGTCCATGAGGATGCGTATGACCGCGGCCCTTTCGGGCACTTCCAGCTGAAGCCCCTTCTCTACGGTCATGGCACAACAGTGGTTGTTGATATGAGAAGAGAGATAGTCCATCCGGCTGGTGGAATATATGAACTGCCGGTACGACAGGCTCTCGCACATCTTCTCGATGGAACGGTGGATATACCCGAGGTGGGGTTCCACCTTCCTGACCGTCTCCCCGTTCAGTGTGATGACGAGGTGAAGCACGCCGTGCGTCGCCGGGTGCTGAGGGCCGATGTTGATGATGAGGTCGCCCTCATCCGTTGTACCGATTTCTTCAACCATGATTGTTGTGTCAGGGTTATGTACCGCGCTTGACAGCACCAAGGATTCATCAGAAAACCATCCTTAAGTGGTGTCTCGCAGCGATGGATTACATGCTACATCTACATTTTGATCATATTCACCGGATCATCATAATCCTTCCTCAATGGATATCCGACCCAGTCATCGGGTAGGATCAGATTGCGCAGGTCGGGATGGTCCGAAAAATGCACGCCGAACATTTCAAAAACTTCTCGCTCATGGAACTCAGCTGTTCGCCAGATATTGCAGACCGTTCCGATTTCCGGAGCCGACCTGTCGAGTGTCGCTTTCACCACGATGTTGTGGCGATACCGGGTGGATGAGAGATGGTAGACCATCGTCAGATGCGTCTTCCAATCCACACAGGTGAGGCAGAACAGATAGTCGAACCACAGGTCTTCCGACTCCCGCAGCATGGCTGCAAAACCAGGCCATTCCGCCGCCGCGACCATGAAGTTCGGCCACTCTCCGCCGGTCTCGGAAACAAGCTCGGGTTTCCGCTCCGTCAATGCCGCGATGATCTCCTCGTTCGTCATGCAAATTGATTCACTGTGTTAACAGAATTGCCCCTCATGATCCGTTCCTTACCTGTCATTCATTTCAGCGTGCTTCCATCTATCTCGATCCGTTCGCGCTTCCCTCCGCTTTTGATCTTTTCCTGCAAGGTGATCAGCGCATGCAGCAATGCCTCAGGTCGGGGCGGACAGCCAGCCACGTAAACGTCTACCGGGATCACGTGATCAGCGCCTTTCACCACGGAATAGGTATTATAGAAGAATGGTCCGCCACTGATCGCACATGCACCCATGGCGATCACGTATTTGGGATCGGCCATCTGGTCGTACAGCCTTTTAAGCACAGGTGCCATCTTATTGACGATGGTGCCGGCGATGATGATCAGATCAGCCTGCCGGGGTGTGGCACGGGCGACTTCGAACCCGAACCGGGAGAAGTCATACCGCGCACCCGCTGTCGACATCATCTCGATGCCGCAGCAGCTGGTCGCAAAAGTCAGCGGCCACAGCGAATTGCTGCGTGCCCAATTGATGACATCCTCAAGAGGCCCTGACAGGATGCCGCCACCGGCGGTCTCTTGCACCAGGCCCGGGAACTTCGCGGGTTGTGTTTCTGCACTCATGCGTTGACTTACTTAAATATGTTTTCAACAGGGCCGGTCATACCCATTTCAATGCGCCTTTCTTGTGCGCATACAAGAACCCTATGAATAGTATGAAAAAGAATATGACGATCTCCACCAATGCGATCCACCCCACCTGTTGCACTGCGACGGCCCAGGGATAGAGGAATATCAACTCCACATCGAAGATCAGGAATATGAGCGCGAAAAGATAATAGCCGACATTGAACTGTATCCATGTCTGCCCCCTGGTGGGGATTCCGCATTCGTAGGGTTCACCCTTCTGCGGATTCCATGTGGCCTTGAGTACCGTTCGGGAAACAAGTATCGCAATGACGGAGAAAGTCACCGCAGCCATTATCAGGACAATCATGGAAGCCGGACCCATAGTTGATTTCGTTGATCGTCCGGGTACATCGACTGACCCGGGCGTGTGATATTACGAATATAAGCAACCCATGCAAAATATTAAGCAATTTGATCCATACGGATGAGTAAGCTTGTCCTTAAAAGTGATGGATGTCATGATTCACCATGTCCGGGACTTCCCAAAACAGATGCCCCGCAACCAAGGGTGCAGGGCATGGGGGTAAAGAGGTGGGAAAAAGCGGTCTATTGCTTTTTGACGAATCGCATCATGTTGACATCTCCCATCTTCAGGTTGAGCGTATTGCCCTCTGTGATGGTCCAGGAATCGACTTTCGACAGGATGCTCATGAAAGTGGATTCCCCCTGCCCTTCACAGAACATCTTGGTCATGGCCATTGGATCGGCAAAACTGATCTTACTGCCACTGGCGGTGAGTTTCCCGTTGAAATTATTGCAGCTGGTATTCCCGGTCACCCTTCCGCCCGCCACATCGAAGGCGATAAAGGGCTTTCGGTCGGGGTACAACCCCTCGAAGGCGATGCGCGGACCGGAGATGAAGTTCAATTCCCATGTACCATTCAGCTCGTTCAGATCCGCCATCTTTGTGGGTGTTTTTTTTGTGCTGTCGCATGATGCGAAGATGCCTGCGAACATGATGAAAGCGAAAAGAGTTCTTTTCATGGCGATGCTTTTTATCGTTTAATGACTAAAAATAGATGATTTGTCCCTCTTTCGGATCCTCTCAGCGCACAACTTTGGGTGTTCGGAAATACATTATCATGTACGGGCCGGAAAACGGAAACTATGAGCGGTGATGGTGCAATGTCCTTTATGGCTGTGCCATTTGCTTCAAGAAGGCGGATCCACAACATTTCTTCGGAAGCACGGTCAAGTGGAGCTGGCACAGTGATGCAAACATCAGGGTTTCTTTCCGGATATCCGCTTCTGCATCCTGATATATTCCATAGGCATGCAGCCTTCCCGCTTACTGAACGCGTTTGAAAAAGCATTCATGGAGATGAACCCAGACTGGCTTGCGAGTGTCTTCAAACTGAGATCAACTGCTTCCGGATTTCCTATGAGTTCTTTGACATATTCCACCCGATAATGGTTGACGTATTCGTTGAAGTTCATTCCAAACTCCTGGTTGATCACAGCAGATATAAAACCGACCGGGATATTCGTGGCGGCAGACATGGAGGGAAGTCCGTATCCGGCTGTCAGAAAAGGCTTATTGCTTTTCAACTCATCAACGATCCGGGAAAGACAAACTGCTTTTTGGGCATCGGAAATGACTATGCCATCACCCATCTTTCCAGGGCCGTCAGCAGCCCCGGACGGGTCGGGTGGAGCGCTCTCCCTTAAAGGCATCCTTCCCTGGAATCCATAGAGAATATTAGGATTAAAAAAAATAATGGCTCCGGTGATGAACAAGATGAGTGCGGCCTCAACCGTACTCATGATGTAGAGGTTATAGGCGGGTGGCTTACCGACCGAGAACCAGTGCATCATCAGTGTCAGGATGATGATCACATTGAAGCTGAAGAACAAGAACAGCCAGCGGAACAGTATCTCGTTGTGGCGAATGTTCACATAACGCCCTTCGGTCCCGCCTTTTAAAAGCATACGACCCGAGAGGAACAACATCCCGAAATTATACAGCAGGATCAATATCGGGTGTACGTTCGGCGGCAGAATACCTTCTTTTTGCTGTATGCCCATATTCATATTGCTTAGGAAGGTCTCCACCTGCAGCGACTTTTCGGCAATATCAACAGTGTAGAACGGAATCATCTCCACATAAAATAGCAATGTGGGCAGAAATAGAGCCAAGTCATACCGCCGGGCCCTTTGTTCTCCGAATAGTACAGCGCGGACATAAAGAAACACCATCACCCCGGGTAAGTAGAGTAAAGGTCTAGTGATCCGGAACAGGTAAGGGACTTTTAGGATAAGGGTACTGTCGGTGAGAAAATTCTGTACACAAAAAAACGACAGCATCAGGATGTAGGCAGCAAGCAAGCGGCTGACATGCCGCTGGTTCATATTGAAAAAAACCAGTGCGATTGACAACACCAATCCCAGCAATGATGCCGATATGAATAATATGGAAACTGGACCGACCTCCATGAGTATGCAGTTGTGCAATATCATGAATTATGCAATAAGTATGATACTATTCGTGAACACGAAGATGTCAGATCTGAGAACCCGGTCGGGAGAGTTCCTCCAGTTGTTTGGATAAGTCATATTGCAGATCATCATGGAGTGTGGCGATGCCCTGCTTGATTTTTTTGATCTGATTGCCATACAGGTTCAACAATACCTGATTGCGTTCCAGTTCAATGCCACTTCGATTCAGGAGGCTGCAGAAGTGGATGAGCAGTTCCGCTTCCGCCTGTCGGGAGCCGGAAAATCGAATGTATTTGCTGGTGAGTCGGAGGGTCTTCCGGATCGTCTTCTTCGCCTGATAGAGATGGCGGGGGTTGATGTCGAGCATGGATGCATCCATCTCGAGCCTGACGCCCGCAACATAACCGGAAAGGTCATGTGCCTCGAAAAGCAGATAGGTCAGCAGTTCCTTGTTCTCCTTTTTGAAGCGGGCGAGGCGCTGTATGATGTCCACCAACTGCTTCTGAGGCAGCACCTCCAGTTCGTCACGGATCTCCTTTACGGTGGCGGCATTCATGATCCTTCGAAACTACGGCAGTTTCGCATGTCGACAAAGAAAAGGCAGGCTACGGTTTTGGCAGATCGCATCCGTCATCCAGGCATCTCCTTGGACGAAAGAAGCCGGAGACAATAAACGCCACGCCGAAAACCATCACCGGCCATGAACCATCCTTGACATAGGCGATGCCCACGCCGAGGAATATCACACCCAGCACCCAGCGCAATATGCTGCTGAACAAAACCAGTTTACGGTCATTCATGGATTTCATTTAATCGGAAAGAATAATTGTTGCGTGATGATATATACGCCCATCACCAAGACGAACCATCCAAATCCTTTTTTCAATTTGTCTCCGTCGATTTTTTTACTCAGGGCATCCCCCAGGAATATTCCCACAACGGCCAGCGTTGTGACGATGATCAGCAGGCGCCAGTCCATCTTCATGTGTGAAAGATCTCCCGTGAATCCTATCAGGGATTTTGCGGCGATGATCAGCAGGGATGTCCCCACTGCTTGTTTCATGGGGAGTTTGCTCAAGAGCACCAGTGCCGGGATGATCAGGAAACCTCCACCCGCACCGACAAGACCGGTCAATACGCCCACGACAGCCCCCTCCAGGAGGATCAGTGGATAGTTGAATACCTGCGCACCGTCTTCGTCTTCATGTGTTTTTTTCTTCTCGCGGATCATGGACATGGATGCCGCTACCATCAGTATGGCGAAGAACAACATCATCAGGATCGGTTTCGTGATTGCCAATCCCCCGACGGTAAAGAGCTCATCCGGGATTTCCGGTATGACGTATTTGCGGGTGGCATAGACCGCGATGATGGAAGGCACCCCGAAGATCAGGGCGGTCTTCAGATTCACCAGTCCCTGCCGGTATTTCGGCAATGCCCCTACAAGGCTGGTGGTACCGACAATGAAAAGTGAATAGGCGGTCGCAGAAATGGGATCGACGCCCATCAGGTATACCAGAACGGGAACGGTAAGGATCGATCCGCCACCACCGATGAGTCCGAGTGAGATGCCAATGATCAGCGATGCGATGTAACCTACGATTTCCATATATGTATTTCTGAATGCAAAATTGCAAAGAACCTCGTGAGCGATCCGTGATATTTATCACCCAAAGGCATCATGCGGTGACATACCAGTTATTTATTTCATTGAAAAAGAGAACCATGACCACCGTCATTTTTTGGGCATATGACCTGAACGACCTTTACAAGGAATGATTCGCAAAGCTTAACCTTTTAAATGGAATGCCATGAAAACAACTGGAAAGATCATCACAGCGGCGGCAGCAGGGATTGCCGCCGGTGCGGTAGCAGGGCTGCTTTTAGCACCGAAGTCAGGCAAAGAGACAAGGGATATGTTGCAAAAAAAGGGCAACAAACTCACTGACAAAATGAAGGATGGTGTGAAGGAGGGAAAAGACACCATGTCCGGTATCCGTGAAAAAATCGAAGAAAGCTTGAAGGATGTGAACCACAAAGTGGGTGGGGTGATCTGAGTGGAAAAAAGTCAAAAATCAAGGTTGGATCGTGGCAATTGTTTCACAACTTCCAACCTTGATTTTTGACTTCAATGTATTTCTTTACCAGCTGCCACCGGCGCCGCCACCGCCGAAACTACCGCCACCGAAGCCGCCGAAGCCACCGCCGCCACCGCCACTGCCGCCGCCCCATCCGCCGCCACCACCACTTGGCGGGAACCACATGGTGCTAGGGCCGTTCCAGTTGCGATATCCCCGTCGGCTCATGAAGGAACCGCCACCACCGCCGCCTTTCATGCGGGAGATGATGAAGATAATGATCATAAGCACGATGATCGATCCGAGAATATTGCCGCCTTCTCCTTTTTTACCTCTTTTGGAATACCCTGCGGGGGGGGTGTATTCTCCAGCCGCAGCCCGAATGACCGCGTCCGTGCCATAATCCAACCCTCGGTAGTAATCATTACCCCTGAAGTTGGGCAGGATCTCATCTTCCACGATTCGTTTTGCGGTGATATCGGGGATGGCGCCTTCCAGGCCGTAACCGACGGCGATGTACACCTTGCGATCGTTCTTTGCGACCAGGACGACAATCCCGTTGTTGAATTCCTTGTTACCCACTCCCCATTGACGGCCGAGTTGGAAAGCCACATCGGAGATATCGTAGTCCCCCGTCGTTGGGATGATGACTACGGCTATCTGGTTGGATGTCGTGTCGTCGTAGAGTGCCAGTTTATCTTCAAGCGCCTGTTGTTGGTCCGCCGAAAGGGTTCCTGTCAAGTCTACCACCAATCGAGCGGGACTTGGTGCCGGCGGGATGATTTTTTCGATCTGTGCGATCGTCATCTGCGCGAGCAGGAGCAATATGGGGACAAGGATTTTTCTCATCAGTTTCCGAAAACGATATTGTCAGGGAGTTCGTTCTTATCCTCCTGTTGGTAAGGGAAATGCTCGACAAGGGCTGTTCCGATGTCTCTCACGATATCGATGATGCCATCCACATGATGTGCCGCATTAAAAGATTGAAGGATTTTTGCGACCTCCTGTTTCCAGTAGTCCGTACCCACGATCCTATGAATGCCTTCATCTCCAAAGATGGCAAGCTGATGATCCTTCATGGCCACATAAAGCAACACACCGTTTCGGTCTTCAGTCCTCTCCATCTGGAGGCCGAAAAACACTTCAGCGGCACGATCCACGGGATCGACGAAGCGACAACGGCTTTCAATGAACACCCGTATTTCTCCGCTGGTGCGACACTCTGCCTCGCGAATGGCTTCAACGATGCGGAGTTCATCCGCTGCCGTGAAAAAACTTTTGGCATTTCGCCGATTGAAAAATAACGGCATTGTGGCGTTGGGTTATTTTGCGTTGAAGTCAACCGCAGGAGCCTTGTCAGCACCTTGATCAGCGGCAAAATAGCCTTTTTCCTTGAAGCCGAACATCGATGCAAATATGATGTTGGGGAAGGTCTTGACCGTGGTATTGAAGGACTGCACGGCGGTATTGAAATCGTTGCGTGCCACTTTGATCCGATTCTCGGTACCTTCCAACTGCACTTGCAGGTCACGGAAATTCTGATTTGCTTTCAGGTCCGGGTACTTCTCAATGGTCACGAGCAAACGGCTCAACGCGCTCGACAATTGTCCTTGTGCTTCCTGGAATTTCTGGATATTCTCCGGTGTGAGGTTTGTCGGGTCGATGGTGGTAGCCGTGGCTTTTGCCCTTGCGTTGATCACTGCCTCGAGTGTGGATTTTTCGAAATCCGCTGCGCCTTTGACGGTATTCACCAGATTAGGGATCAGATCGGAACGACGCTGGTATTCGCTTTGCACATTGCCCCATTTGCTTTTCACATTCTGGTCTTGGGTTACCATGCCGTTGTAGCCGGAACAGCCGCAACCACCGAGCAGGAGTATTAGGCCGATGACGATGATCAGGCCGAGATTCTTGGAGTTCATGTCTGTAAAAATGATTTTAGTTATGTACTAAGATATGCATTTGCTTAAAACCGTTGCATGGCCATACATCAAGATGTTGCCATTGCAAAGATAAGGTGTCATGTGTGGCTGGTGATGGCTGCAATCCCGGGAAGTTCTTTTCCTTCAAAATATTCCAGCAGCGCACCGCCACCGGTGGAGACATAACTCACCTGGTCATTGAAACCGAAGCGGTTGACAGCCGCCACGCTGTCGCCCCCACCCACAAGGGAGAATGCCCCGCTGGATGTGCTCTCCGCGACGGCTTCAGCAATGGCTTTCGTTCCAGACTGGAATTTCTCCATTTCGAACACCCCCATGGGGCCGTTCCACAGGATGGTTTTACTCCTTTTGATGACTTCGGCAAAGGCCTTCGACGCTTCCGGACCGATATCAAGGCCCATCCATCCGTCTGGTACAGCATCGGAGGATACGATATCGGTGGCTGCGGCTGCATCGAACTTGTCGGCGATGACGGAATCCGAAGGCAGATGAATATTCACGCCTTTCTGTTGGGCCTTTTCTATGATATCGAGGGCTGTCTGTAGGCGGTCATCTTCACAGAGAGAATTTCCGATCTTGCCCCCTCGAGCCTTGATGAAAGTGTAGGCCATACCGCCTCCGATGATGATGTCTGTCGCCCTTTCAAGCAGGTTCTCGATGATCAGGATCTTGTCAGACACTTTGGCTCCTCCGATGATCGCCACGAAGGGTTTTTCGGATTGATGCAGTACTTTTTCTGCACTGGCCACTTCAGCTTCCATGAGCAGACCGAACATCCGCCTGTCGGCCGGGAAGAAATCTGCAATGACGGCCGTGGAGGCATGTGCCCGGTGTGCGGTGCCAAAGGCATCGTTCACGTATGCATCTGCAAGCCAGCTGAGGTTTTCCGCAAAGCCTGGGTCACCGCTCTCCTCCTCCTTGTAAAACCGGAGGTTCTCCAGCAGCAGCACTTCTCCCCCCCGGAGCATGCTTGCCGTGAGGTGTGCCTGTTCTCCGATGCAGTCACCGGCGAACAGCACGGGCACATTCTTGCCCAGGAGCGCAGACAGGTGCGGCAGGAGATGCTTCAGCGAGTATTTTTCCGAAGGCCCGTCTTTTGGACGCCCGAGATGGCTCATCAGGATCACCGACCCGCCATCGGCAAGGATCTTGCGGATGGTGGGAAGCGCAGCCGTCATGCGCGTATCGTCCGTCACTTCGAATGCCTCGTTCAGCGGGACGTTGAAATCAACCCGGACGAGGGCCTTTAGGCCTTTGAAATTGAATGAGGAGAAAGTCGCCATATGGATATTTTTTCACCACTAAAGGAATGAAGGCAATAAGGTCTCGCTGAGTGTTTCAATACCCGGCGAGACCTTTCATACGCTTGCGCGCCTGAGGGTTTATTTGGAGATCAGTTGCGCGAAGTAGTGCACCGTCCGCACCAGCTGGCTCACATAGCTCATCTCATTATCGTACCAGGCGACGGTCCGCACCATCTGGGTGTCGCCAACATGAATGACCTTTGTCTGCGTGGCATCAAAGAGCGAACCATAGGAGATGCCTATGACGTCACTGCTCACGATTTCGTCCTCCGTATAGCCAAAGCTCTCATTGGCTGCGGCTTGCATTGCGGCGTTGACCTCTTCGACGGTGACTTTCTTTGAAAGCACCGTTGTCAGTTCTGTCAGCGAACCGGTGAGTGTCGGAACCCGCTGTGCGGTGCCGTCAAGCTTGCCCTTAAGGCTTGGGAGCACCAATCCGATGGCCTTGGCTGCGCCGGTGCTGTTCGGAACGATGTTCTGTGCAGCGGCACGGGCCCGGCGAAGGTCTCCTTTAGGGTGAGGGGAATCGTGGGTGTTCTGGTCGTTGGTATAAGCATGTACGGTCGTCATCAGACCGGCCATGATGACATAGTTGTCTTCCAGCACCTTGGCCATCGGAGCAAGGCAGTTCGTGGTACAGGATGCACAACTGATGATCGTCTCACTGCCATCCAATACATCGTGGTTAACATTATAGACGATGGTCTTCAGGTCGCCGGTGGCCGGTGCTGAGATGACCACTTTCCGGGCACCCGCAGTGATATGTGCGGAAGCCTTGTCCTTGTCTGTGAAAAAACCCGTGCATTCCAACACCACATCCACATCATGCGCACCCCACGGAATCTGTGCCGGGTCTCTTTGAGCATAGATCATGACCTCTTCACCATTCACGGTGATGGACTGCTCCGAAGCCTTCACATCTGCATCAAAGCGGCCCTGGGCGGTATCGTATTTCAACAGATGCGCCAGCACCTTCGGACTCGTCAGGTCGTTGATGGCAACCACATCGATGCCTTGCATATTATAAATCTGGCGGTACACGAGTCTGCCGATACGTCCAAATCCGTTGATGGCTACTTTTACTGTGCTCATAGCTGAAAACTGTGTTTAGTCGTTTTAAAAAGTACACGAAAGTAAAGAATTGATGTTTACCCATAAGGTGATTTTTTACAGGATCAACCCTCCCAGGGGGCAACCCCGCTGGAAATCGCCCTGTCAAGTGACATCCTGTGGATTTTACAAGAATATAAAAGTACAGGATTCTTTCATGAAAAATTTTGATGAAATACCTCAGGGTCTTATCTTTGCACACCTTTAAACAAGGCCCGTTGGTCAAGCGGTTAAGACGCCTCCCTTTCACGGAGGAATCACGAGTTCGATTCTCGTACGGGTCACCAGACAAACCAGGCATTCCGCCTGGTTTTTTTATGCTCCTCGGGCAGTGGTCATCGGATGCCGGCAGCAGACCATCCCCCTGTTTGAAATATGATTAAAAAAACCTATTTTTAATATTGTTGCGTGCATGTCATGCTTTTGATTGAAGCCATGCGTCGATGGAGCCAATGACTCCAGATGCCAAGCACACCACGCAGTCGCCACCTTTTCCCAGCGTCGTTCGCGCCCCATCCCCATCCAATGAATGCCAATGCTGCAGGCTTTCAGTTCACTGAAAGTGCGACAGCCAACCGAAAGACACCCATACAAATTTCGGCAGACCCGGCATAACTCAAAAGAACCAACCCGTACACATGAAAACAACGAATGAAGCCCGGATGGGTATCGTTCCGAAGTTCCCTTTCAGAAAGGAGAACATCATTTTCGTATTCTTATCCGCCATCATCGCAGGAATGGCATCGATCCTTCTCGTGCAGAGATTCCTGGCACTACCCATCGATTACGCTGATTTCCTGGTCGGCAACATGAGCTGGCATGGACAGACAAGGCTTCAGGACATCGTCAGCCTGCCGGCCTTTGTCATAGGATTTATCCTCGCCGGCCGGATCAGTATCAAAATTTTCTCAGACATCTCGCTGGCAGGCGGACAAGTGTATGAGAATGAACTCACCCAAGTACTCTCATGGTGGCTCATCCCAATGGCCGGACTCTTCGGAGGACTCCTCAGTCAGCAACCGACGGCCATGCTCTTCACGCTTCCCCTGGCACTTGCCGGACTGATCGCGACGGTCACGGCAGCACACCTGAACCTCCGACACCGGCAGCTCATGGCCACCGAGATCGGCACAGGCGTGCTGGCAGCCATGATGTTGGCAATCTTACCGGCAGGCATCTCCGCCCTCCTGGACCGTCTGCAGGCCTTCCCCCTCATGCCGGGCATCAGGGGTGGGATGCAACTCATTTTCTTCACATACCTGGCAGCCTGCATGCTGTTTTTTTACCTGGTGGCGAAGAAACCCGAACTCTACAAAAAGCATCTCGCACAGGTAGTCGTGATTCCGCAGGCCGCAATCATACTTTTCTACCTGCTCATCATCCCTGACATGCACGTTGGTGAAACCGGACAATATGCGATTCCCTTCAGGGAATGGCTGCCGCTGTTGAGCATTGCACTCATGGGGATCGCGGGAAGAGACCTCTTCCAGAGATGGAAACAGTACAAGGATGCCGAGAACAATGACCTCGGCAAGCTATGCTCGCCTTGGGCCATCTTTGCGGTTGTCATCCTGCTCAAGACCGGAACGACTTCGCCTCCCGTGATCTCTTCAGATGATTTCCAATATGGTGAAAGCCTTTTAGGCTGGTGGAGCTACCGAGAGTTCGGCATGGTTCCTTACATCGATTATTTCCCGCCCAATGGACTCTTCGTCGATGATTTGGCAGGCTTCTTCTCTTGGGTGTTTTTCGACGGCACGGCGGGTACGATCGATGAATCGCTACGGCTCATCATGACATTGACCCTGCTCGCTGCATTCATCGGTCTGCACAAAGCCACCAGGAGCATCGGCCTGTCGCTCGTGTCGGTATTGTTTTTTGCCTACAGCAATATGTACTGGAACAGTCTGAACTTTTTGCTTCTCGTGCCGCTTTTCACCCTTTTTCTGAAATATCCCGCAGATCCCGATTCCAGAAAATGGCTGCTGGCATGGCCTGCAATCGGTATTCTACTGGTCCTGCTCGCACCCTCTCAGGGTTATATTTTCCTGTTGGCATCCCTGCCCGCCCTCATATACCACCTGCGGCACGCCGTTGCTGGAAAGCTATCGAAAAAAACCATCTATATCACAGCCGGCATCGGACTGCTGAGCCTCGCTACACCCATACCCCGGATGCTTTACAGTGCCATTCGCCATTTGGTTGAGAAAATTGCCATCTATCCTCTTAGTTTCGGGACCGACTGGACAAAGGGCTATCTCACCGTTGCCGGCAATGACATCCCGTTGCTGAATTACATCCTGCTGGACTTCTTCAGGATGAGTTGGATATGGGTCCTGTTGGCCGGATGCATCATATTCATGTTACTGATCCATAAAAGACGGCACTGGCAATACCTGGCACTCGTCGCATTGCCTGCGACATTGTTCATCCTGCTGATGACAGGTTATGCCATGGGTAGAATGGATATCCTCAACTCCTCCGGGCCCGGCATCCTAAGCAGTTTTTCCCTCACGATCCTCCTACCATTGTTGCTGGCGCCACTGCTCGCCAGATACCAAAAGATCCTGATGGCATCACTCATCGCATTTTTCTGTGCGGGAATTGGCAATCACCATCTCGGCTGGAGTGGACTGGGCAACGCATTGGAAAAAAACGAGGCTTTCAACCTCGCCGCTGCCGGGAAGATCGGAATCAACAACGTCGGACTTGCGGAAATAGACCCACAGCATGCCGACAGACTCCTTCGCGTGAACGCCAACCTAAAAAAATACCTGAGGTACAGGGAACCCTACCTCGACCTCACCGGCAATAATGCGCATTACATGTATTTCGACAGACCCCCTGCCATGTCACTGACCGCACCCGTGAACCTGGTGTCTATTGCGCAACAGGAAAGGGAAGTGTCCAGGCTCAGGCAGGATCCGCCACAAATAGCCTTGCTGATGGCCGATAACAAAAGGGTTGGCGAGGGCAAACTGGCACTCAGGAACCATATACTCTATCGCTTTGTGCTATCAAGGTATCGGGCAGAACTGCACGACGGATATGTCTTCGCCTTTCTCGATACGGCAAGGCTTTCCACTGCCGCCATGACATTCATGCCCAGTGACCGAACCGATTCGGCATGGCTGAAAGGTGTGCACAGAAGACTTCCAGCAGTGATCATCAGGGATACCCTCGCCATAAAATTCCTGCGAACAGGAGACAGGATCATTCTGCCTGACGGAAAGCCCGCACAGATCGGCAGGATCCTGCCTAAAGAGCAGGTGGTATGGCTTGACGGGAATTATTTTTCCCCGACCGCTTTTGATTCACCCAACCCCGTGCGGGTTATACTTGATGATTCCAGAAAGGCCGAACTGTCATGCCGACTGATGCAGCTGGCATGCTCCGACGAAGACCTGGCCCAGCTGCCGGTGACATGGGGACGATCCGCGAACAGCCTTGACAATCGGATGACACTGGTCCACACTTTCGATACCGGCAAGATCATATTGAAAAACATCCGTTTCGAAAAGGGAGGATATCAACCCATGGATGACTCATCCTACATGGAGTTCCAACTTGCCGGAGCCGCCCTGAACGGCAAGCAAGCCGGACTGCTGAGTTTTGATTTCACGTCGATCGCAGCTGACTTGCCGGCACGCCGCATGCGCATCTCCTGGCTATCGGATGACAACAAGGAATGCGGAGCCGGTCAAAGCCTGATGATGACGGCCGCCAACGGCAGGCTGATCGTGCCGCTCGACGGATTCCCTTCGTGGCTCAATGCGAAAAAAATCTCAGCCATTCGCATCGAAATGGATGAAACACCCGGGAGCAGTGCTTTCAACATCGCAAATATCCGTCTGGAACAGCGGATCATGACGACGACAGGGCTTGACTGAAGAGGATATACCACGGATGAGGCTGAGGCGAGTCTTGGATGAACCTCGCGTTTGACAATACTGATCGAAGGATCCTTCCCGTATGGGCATTTCATACAGAAAGGATCCTTCTTTATTTTCGGTTAATACTAACCGTTAGTATCACGCAGGCTGCGCAACGATGGTAAACGCGACATGCTCAGAGGATAGCGAGGATCGCGAAAACCCGATTTTTCTTTTTCACCCCCATGTTGTAATTTTTACCTTCAAACCATTCCTCCACATGAAGCCATCCCTGAAAACCTGCATGCTGTTATTTTTTATGTATCTGAGCGGCGCGCTGCTGCAAGCCCAGGAAGGACCCGTGGCAGCCGATTTCAAGATGCCCCAACATCCGAGGATCCTCCTGTTTGCCGGCGAGGAGCAGGGCATTCGGAATGCCGTATCCGGGGATCCGGAATGGCAGGCCATCCATGAGGCCATCCTGAGGGAGTCGGATAATATCATCGGACTGGAACCCATCAAACGCATACAGATCGGAAGGCGCCTGTTGGACAAATCCCGGGAAGCGCTGCGAAGGGTCTTCATGCTCTCGTACGCATCCAGGACGACCGGCGAAAAAAAATATTTCGTCAGGGCGGAAAAGGAGATGCTCGATATTGCGGCATTCAGCGACTGGAACCCGTCGCATTTCCTTGATGTTGCGGAGATGACCATGGCCATGGCCATTGGATACGACTGGCTGCATGACAAACTGTCGGCGGCGTCGAAGACAGCCATCCGCGACGCGATCATGAAGAAAGGCCTGGAGCCCTCTATGGAGCCGCGTTACAGCAGTTGGCTGAAGGCCGAGCACAACTGGAATCAGGTATGCAACGCCGGCATGACCTATGGCGCCATGGCGCTCTACGAGGATCATCCCGTCTTCGCCAGGAATATCATCAACAGAGCCATCGGGTCGATCGTGCTGCCCATGAAGGATTACGGCCCCGACGGCGTCTACCCTGAGGGGTACGGTTACTGGGGTTACGGCACCAGCTTCAACGTGATGTTCCTCAGTGCCATTGAGAAGCTATTTGGAAAAGATTTCGGACTGACCGGCGCACCCGGATTCCTTCAGTCCGGCAGGTTCATGGAGTTCATGACCGGCCCTTCCGGCAGCCCCTTCAATTATTCGGATGCCGGGAATAACGGAGGATTTCATCCCGCCATGTTCTGGATCGCGGATAAGGTCGGCGACCCTTCTATCCTATGGGAAGAACGCAGATTTTTGAAAAATTACGGAGTCGACAGGCTCGTGGGCGACAGACTGTTACCGGCCATCATGCTTTGGCGCAACGGACTGAAGATGGACAAGATCACGGAGCCGAAAATAAATATGTGGGTCGGCATGGGAAAGAATCCCGTCGCCATGATGCGTACCTCATGGACAGATCCGAATGCGATCTACCTCGCGATGAAAGGCGGTTCGGTATCCGTCAACCATGCACACATGGATATCGGATCATTCATCATGGAGGCCGATGGGGTGCGATGGGCGATGGACTTCGGCATGCAGAATTATGAATCCCTGGAATCCAAAGGCATACAACTTTTCGGAAGGGCGCAGAACGCTCAAAGATGGAGTGTGTTCCGCCTCACCAACCTTGTCCACAACACATTGGCGGTGGACAACCAGCATCAGATCGTCACAGGCACGGCGCCGATCGTTGCGCATAGCTCAGCCCCGGCATTCATGCACGCCGTCACCGACCTCTCAGAGATCTACAACGGGCAGGTGGCAAAGTCTGTACGCGGCATCGCCCTCGTCAACAAGCGGTTTGTGGTGGTACGCGACGAGGTCAAGACACTCGACCGGGAGACGACCATCCGATGGACCATGCTCACCCCGGCGGATGTGAAGATCTCCGGACCTGACAGGGCGATACTGACAAAAGACGGAAAGACCATGCTGCTGCAAGTGGACGCACCCGGCAAAATGCAGATGCGCACTTGGTCCACGGATCCGCCAAACAGTTATGATGCCCCAAACCCGGGCACCACACTCGTGGGATTCGAAGTGAAAGTGCCGGCAAATACCGAAACGGCCTTCACGGTGAAGCTGATCCCAGGAGGCAAGGCAGGCAAGGCGAAGATGAAGGTCCAACCATTGGACAGCTGGAAAAACCATTGAAAGCCACCCTGCCAGTCCCGCATCTCCTAGTGTGCACAGCATAAGCGGACAAGTTGGTACGACACCACCTTGCAGCGGATTTTTCATCATCCATAAAGAAAAGCATCAGCATAAGAACCCTTCCATATGAACAGGATTTTTTCACGCCCTATTCGGGCCGCCAGGTTCGCATGGACCACCACAATGGTCATCCTGATTTTTTCCGGGACCATGACAGCACAACGGGTGCATCCGCATATCCTTGTACGACCCGAGGACAAGCCGGTCATCCTGAAAAAAATCAGTGAACAAGACTGGGCGAGGCTGGTGTATGACGAGATGCGGAAAGAAATCGCCCCGTATGTTGTCCGCCACCGCACCGACCCTGAATGGATCCTTAGCCGGTACCTCATGAACCGCATTCCGGGCAAACGATACACCCAATTCATTTCAGATGCCGAAGGAACGGCACTGACGGGATATGCCGGTGATGCGCCCTTCCCCACAGTTCGCGTTGCGCCCCATAAGCGTCCACCGATAAGCGCGGACGGGTACGGCTACAAGATGCCCGCCATAGAAGAGCTCCTGCCCTACGACACATCCATGACGATGATGATGCAAAGCACTGCGCCCGGAGGGAGAATGGAAAGGGTGGATCCGCAGACCTATGTGGACAACATCAACGGAGGCATCAACGAACTCGCCCTGCAGGCATCCGTGATCTACTGGCTCAGCGGGGATGAATCATACGCGCGGTTTGCAGCGGATATCCTCGTGCAATGGGCCAGGGGCGCCTACCACCAGTCACCCATCACGGGACCTTGCCGCACGGGTTTCCTTTCGATACAGACGCTGGGCGACGGCAGCTATGAGGCCATGCCGCTGATACACGACTTCCTGTATGACTACCTAAGGAAAAATAAATATGAGACGAAATGGTTCGAGCCCGTCTTCGACAAGATGGCACACACGATGACCTTCAGGGGATTCTGGAACAATAATTGGTTCGCGGCGCAAAGCATCATGATGGTTTTCTCCGCGCTCGCGCTCGAAGACGAGAGCCGGCGGGATTTCTACCTCGACTTCTACCTCTCGAAAGACACCATCAGCGGCGCATGCGGGCACCTCGCCCTGCCATCCGTAGTGAGCAAATGGCTCACCCCCGACGGACACTGGAAAGAACCCGGCGGATACCACAATTTTCCAGTGGGCAATCTGCTTCTGTCTGCAGTCGCCATGGAAAAAAACGGACATGATGTCTTTCGCCGATTCCCCGAACTGTTCAAGGCGTCGCATGTGATGCTCAAATATGCATTCCCCAACCTCATGAACCCCACATTCGGAGACACCGGCCCGTCATCGCAGAGTCCGGGATCATTGGAGATCGGAATGGCAATGGCGGAAAAATATCATGACACATCAGCAAGGCAACTGGCTTCGGTCCTGCAGGTGTTGATCGATAACAAACGCTATGAGAGAAGATCGGCGGGACTGTACGGACTGCTGACCCACCTGCCCGAACTTCCGAAAGCAGACACTAACGGTTACGCATGGCCGAGGAGCGGGGAGCTTGATTTCGCGAAGGCCTACCTTCAGCGGAACGGTACCGATAAACAGTCCGGGCTGATGTACATCGTACAGGGCGGCACATACAACCACAACCATGCGAACGGCATGTCCGTCGAGTTGTACGGTGCCGGCATGATCATGGGTCCAGACCCCGGAAACGGCCCCACATACGAGGCTCCGCTGCACGTACAATACTACACGCAGTGGGCCGCACACAACACCGTCACCGCCGGCGGCGTGTCATCACCCATACCGGTCTTCAAAGGCGGAGGTGGCACAAAGCAGATCGGAGCGATCTCCCTGAAGGCGATGGAGCCCATGGCGGGAAAGGATGCCGTCTCCCCCAACCATTCATTCACCGATACCAGGTACAAGGACAAAGCAACGGGAGCGCTTCAGCAAAGAACGCTTGCCATCATCCGTACCAGTCCGACGACCGGTTACTATACCGACATATACCGTTCCGCACATCCCGGCAGCAACGAATACGTATACCACAACATAGGGAACGCATTCCAGTGGCTCGATTCGGCGAGGATGCCGCTGCGCTCGGTTCCGACAGACTTCCCCCTGAGTAAAAAACCCATTGACCCTCCCGGATTCCGATTTATAAAAAACATGCAGTCCATCGGTAGATCCGATAGGGGTGTGATCGCTTCCTTCAGCATCAGGGGAGACGATGCAGCGGAGAAAAATATGCAGGTGCATTTCGCTGCAGCAAAAGGCAGGACCTATTACAATGGATTGGCCCCCGAGGCGAAGACGACCGATCCTGCTTACCGAAAATGGAAGATCCCGACCATCATCGCACGTCAGGAAGGAGAGGCATGGAAGCGACCATTCGTGGCAGTGTACGAACCCTTCACGGGTGAAGGCAAGCACACGATCGAAGAAATATCCGTCCTGGAATTATCTGACCCCGGAGACTTCACCGTACTGCAGGTGAGGCACCGCGACAACGGCAAGGAACTGATCTTCCAGTCAGTGGATGGGACGAGATCGTATCAAAAAGGAGCATGGCGGTTCACCGGCCGATTCGGTGTCGTCGGACTGAAAGGAGACCAGCCCGAATACATGTACATCGGGAGCGGATCTGCCTTGGCATACGGGACATGGTCGATACAGATCCCTTCAGGTGAAGGCGCGGCGGAGCTGAGATTTTCCAACGGCCATGTGCACATCAGCTGCAACCAGGAAACAAGCATCGCGATGGATGGCAAAAAGCCAGGATCCGTCAGACTTTTGAAAAATGGCGTCGGCATACCCCTTGCGATGCAACAAACAATAAGCGGCGTACGCTTCTCCGTACCCGCCGTTTCTGACGCACTGTTGATCATAGAATGAACCCCAAAAAAGAAAATGAAAATTAAAATCCGCTCCGCACTTCCCATCGCTTTTAGGTGGGCATTTGCAATCCTGATGACATGGTTCGCCGATGGAAACCTACAGGGCCAATCTGTCAACGATCTCGAGACCATCAGAAAAAGGATCATCGCCGACCAGCTTGCGCCATCAGCGGGCAAGGTGGAAGCCATGCAGTATGCGTCCTCCCAGCTTCCAGACGGGAGCTGGGCCGACATCAACTATACCGACACCTCACGCACCGGCTTCCAGCATCGTTTTCACTTGGATCGGATGCTGTATCTATCCCGTGCATTCAGAAAGCCCGGCTCCCCGCTGTATGGCGACCCCGCCGTCAGGAAGGCTGCCATGCAGGCATTGGACCACTGGATCGCAAAGGATTACCAGTGCCAGAACTGGTGGTGGAATGAGATGGGGACACCCGGTTCGATGATCAACACCTTGCTGATATTGGACGAGGAACTCTCACCGGCACAACGGAAAGGAGGGCTTAAGATCGCTGCAGGAGCGCGTTTCGACGGCTTCGGCGCAAGGCCGGGAGGCGACCTGATACAGATCGCGGGCATGATCGGAAAACAGGCGCTGTTCAAGCGCGACATCGCACTGTTCGACAGCGTCGTGAAAATCATGACAAAAGAGATCAAAGTGTCGGAAGGAAGGGGTTTGCAGGCCGACATGAGCTTTCACCACAGGACGGACAACGTCATCTCGACCCTTACTTACGGTACCGGCTACGCGCAGACATTCGCATACTGGGCCTCCAGGATCGCGGGCACGGGATTCTCGTTCCCGGAAGCTTCGACAAAGCTCCTGACCGACTACTATCTGGATGGCATTTCAAAGTCGATGGCATTCGGGAAATACCCCGATGTCGGTGCCCGAAACCGCGACATGAGCCGAAGGAATGAGGAACACAAAGCATCCTCGGAAACCCCCGCCAACCTTGCCAGGGTGTCATCCTACCGGAAAAAAGAACTCGAAGAGCTGGTGCGCATCCGAAAAAACGAGCTGAAACCCGACCTGTCATGGAGCCGATTTTTCTGGCATTCGGAATATTACACGCACCAGCGCCCGGGATGGTTCGCATCCGTCCGCATGCATTCATCCCGCCAGTACAGCATGGAATCTCCCCATAATGAGGAAGGTTTGCTTCACCATCACTTCGCGGATGGATCCAACTTCGTGAGTATGTCGGGAAATGAATATGACGGCATCTTCCCGGTATGGGACTGGCAGAAGATCCCGGGCGCCACCATCGTCCAAAAGCCTGCACTGCCTCACTGGAAAGAGATCGCGAAAAAAGGGCTTTCTGATTTTGTGGGCGGTGTCACGAACGGAAGGATCGGAGCGGCAGCGGAGGATTTCAAGAGTCCTCATGACCCATTGTCTGCACGCAAGGCATGGTTCTTTTTTGAAGATGAGTACGTGTGCCTCGGTGCAGGCATCCGATCCGATGCGGCGTATCCGGTATCCACCACCATCGACCAGCGCAACCTTGTCGGGGATGTTCAGATCATAACGGGAAAGGCTAACCTAAAACTGGAAAAAGGCGTGTCGTCCATGAGGCGCGTGACAGGCATCACCCATAACGGCATCGCCTATGTGTTTCCGGTGATGACCGGCGTACAGGTCAGTGCCGCCATGGCGAAGGGGAACTGGCGCAGGATCAACCACCAGGACTGGGCGACGGAAGAAACCGTGGAGAAGGAAGTGTTCACCCTTCGAATAGACCACGGCATCAAGCCGGCGTCTGCAGTTTATGCGTACATGGTCGTACCGGGTGCAAAGGCGGGGGTAGCACAAAGCTTCAGTGGCCGCAGGCTGCGCATCCTGTCGAACACGCCCTCCCTGCAAGCCGTTCGGCATGACGGGAAAGGCATTGTCCAGGCGGTGTTCTACAGCCCCGGAACAGTGACGATCGCACCGGGAATGACGCTTACGGTGAGTGGCCCTTGCATGCTGATGGTGGAAATGGAAGGTGTGAATCTGCGCAGGATGACCGTTTCCGATCCCTCCAGAAAACAGAGATCGCTAACCGTCGAGGTCACCGCACAGGATACAGTACCCCGCACCGTTAGCCTTCCTGAAGGGATCATGGCAGGCAGCAGCGTGGATGTGTCGCTCTGAGGTGCTATTGCATGATGATCGTCTTGTCCCTACCGATTTTTTCCTGGGCCTCCTGATTGCCGTTCCCTGCATATGCGTTGTTGCTTACGGACAGGTTGGTTGTCGCATGGGATTCGACACCGTATCCCGTATTGAACCTTATGACATTGTCATGGACTTTGACGTGCATTGACCCGCGGTGCAGGAATTCCATCATCACCCCGCTGCGGTCGTTTGCCTCTATGAGGTTTCTGGAAGCACTGATGTTCCGGCTTTCGGAAACCAGCAGACCGAAGTATCCGTTGCGGGCGATCTCGCAGTCTGTCACGGATGCGGTGTCGCAATGGTCAAGGGCAACGCCGCAGCCATAGGGAGATGTCACCAGCCGGCATCCGCTGACAAGGATATTCCTGACATGTCGGAGCAGCAGGTTATGCTGCAGTCTCGGGCCGGGGACGATGCTGCTCCCATTCTCACTGAAATCGCATCGATCGATCCTGACATGTTCCGCACCCGCGATATGTACCCCGTCGAAAGTGGCATTCCTGACCGTCAGGTTGATGAGTGCGATGTTCTTCATCTGACCTTCGCGCAGGGCACGGAAGAGGATGCCTCCCCGATTGTAGCCGCTCTTGAAAGAGCGGTTCGTATTCGGATCTGATCCCGGGTCGGTGCGGTTGGAAACCTCGATCACCAGGTCGCGGATGGTCACATCGTGCATGTCGATGTCAGCATTCACCATCGCTTCCCTCATACCAGAGGCAGGATCGAGGTGCAGGATCGTGTGAATCCCTTCGCCCCTGATCGTGATGCCGGATGGTATTTTCAATGTTTGAGGGAACGTGTGGATGCCATTTTTCAAGACTAAAGAAAGACCTTTTCCGGAGAGCGCGTCGAGTGCCTGCTGGATGGATTGCCCGGGTTCCAAAATGACCGAGCCTGCGGGGATTTCCATGTCCGATGGGACTGTTGTCGCACCGCTTATGTATGCGGTTTTAGAAGGCTTGGGAGCCCCCTTATTGGCCATTGGGGATGAGAATGACGCACGGACTGCTGTCAGTACGCTCCGGCCGGCTTTCTGCCTCAATGAATCTGCTGCACGTTTCGTCCATGGCATCTCCACCCCTTTGGCGGCATAATGCCGATAGACGTATTCATAATTATCCCGAAGCCGTTTTTCCCGTTCAGATATCGTGCAATAGCAATGCGGGTTTTCGCCGAAAAGGAAGCGAGCGGTGTATTCAAAGCCCAGGGCGATGCGGTCGTCACCGATGGAAAAGAGATCCACTCCTTGCGTGAAAGCGATGCGGGCCGCCCCGGAGAATTCATCCAGTCCCAGCTGCACATGGCCCTGATCGCGAGGACTCTCCTGACACTGTCCGTTTGGGTAGATGTACTTGAAGATGCCGCCATTGACGGGTGCATGCAGGAAATTATCGACGGCATTGCTGAATATTTCACGGTTATCGGTGAAGATGCCGATGGCGAGTAAGGAATGGATGATGGCACCATTCCAGTTGCCATTCGCCGTAGGGAAATATTGCCGGAGCAGGGGATAATGGACTGTCATCAGCATGTGGCTGAAAGCATCGATGGATGCTGGTTTCCAGCCGGCATCGGTGTAGCGCAGGATCTCTGCGGCATTGCAGAAAAGATAGCCTGTCAGTCCGGCCAGAAGTTTCGCATCGTTGTAGTCAAAATCCCATATCCTTGATGACCATGCGTTGATGATACCAATGGACTTGTCCGCATAGCGGCGCTCCCCCGTCAGGTACCACATGAGTGCGCAATCGTACGCCATCCGCGCACCATTCATGAGGTCCTCCCCTCCGATATTGGGTTTGGCGTATGGACCGCGCAGGACATGGGTGTGCGGTCTGATGGTAAATTCCTTGTCGGCAGATTCCTTCATCCTTTGGAACGCAGCCTTGTAGGGTTCACGACCTTCTGCGACAAATCTTTTCATCTCGGCAAGGTCTTTGGCAGACTGGTCGATACCGGGATGCAGGAAACCCTGCCCCTTAAGGGTAAGGGCGTTGAAAGTCATGATCATCATCAGGATGACTGAAAATACTGAGGGAAGAATTGATCGCTTCATCATGTGTCGGATGCTGGGGTTAGGAAAACGAAAAAGGTCATGCATCCATCAGACACATGACCTTTTCCACTGATGCTTTGGGGTCGATCGCTATTTTGTGGTCATGTTATACCGGAGCATGCTGACGACCGCACTGCCGTTCACATTGACCGAGTTGATAAACACATAGGCCCTGAATTTCTTGTCGGCTGTTTCCACCCAAACACCAGCCTCTGCCCTCAATCCGGTGGCGAAATTGGAAGCGGTGGTGAGATCCACCTGCTGGAAGTCTTTGTCATCCACGTATATCCCGAATTGCAGACCCGCGAGGTTTCTATCCTGCAGGTTCCAAACTTTAAGAATCTTGCTGTTGTTGGATACGCCGGCCGGGAGTGTGACACCCGGGAGGTATGCAGGATCGGCGGCTGGGGCCACAAGACCGTGGGTGAATGCGACCGGTGTGGTTCTGTAGAGGTAAACCAGGTCGATGTTTGCAGCATTCGAAGCGGCGCTGGCGGCATTGTACACCGCCATGTCAGCGATGGAGATGAAGGCCATGTTGTTGTTCGAAACGGCAAGGCCCTTTTTGATCTCCATCTTGGAAACGTCATAAGGGCCCATTTTATAGGTCGCGGTTTTGCCGTCAGAGCCAGTTGCGGTGAAAGTGAAGGACACCTGTTTGCCCATGGCTTCCTGAGGGACGATGTAGAAATATCGCAGGGAAGCCGCATTCGTATCTACGCTGAAGGTCACTTTCGTACTGTTCCCTGTGGTTACCGACGGACTACCGACCGTCACAGGCACGTCCACACCGCTGGTGTTGGTGTAGTAGGACCGGTGTTCGAGGTAAGTCCCAGTAGCGCCAGGGATGGATGCCTGCACTTCAGCGGAGGCGATCTTGCCGATGGATTTCGGGATGGCCATTGCATAGACGAACTCTATCGGGAGGGATACGATATTCGGCCCCAGCGTCCGTTTGATGCCATCGCTGGTGATGGTTGATATGGGATCGGGGATCTTGTATTCATCCTTCTCACAGGATGCGAACAGTCCTGCCATCAGCAAACCTGCCATATATGTTCTGCACTTGATAATATTGAGCATCTTTTTGACTTTGATGGGTGATTATTGGACCTTGACAATGATCTTGTAGGCCTTTCTGACCTTTCTGTTTCCGGAGACGACGGTGTATGTCTTTGGATTTGCCAGATCGGAGAAGTCTACCTTCCCGACGATCTTAGGATCCAGCTTGCAATCCGAGGCAAGGGTGAACTGAGGGTAGAGGTTTTTAAGATCGGTGCCGAAATTCACGGTCACGTCGATGGTCTGAGCCACCGTATCGATGATCGGCACCCCGTTGCGTACGGTTATGAAATCCGTTCCCAGCAACTCGAAGTTGCTGACGAAGCATTCCGCCCTTGTGGTGATCAGCAATCCATCCTCATCGACCGGAAGGTCTTTTTTGCATGCAGAGGCAAATGCTGCCAGCAGCAAGATTGCATAGAGTATGGTATTTTTAATACTTTTCATGTCAGTTGATTTTTTTAGGTATTACGGTTTAGCGCCAGGGGATGTTTTGTGTCAGATTCGGGTTTCTGTCCCTTTCCGTTGGCGGGATCCTGAAGATGTAGTTCTGCTGGTACACCCTGTCGATCGTGTTTTGATAATACCGTTGTTGTTGTGCGCCCCATGTATCGATCCTCCATACGCCAACGCCTCCGGGAGGTCCCCATGTCTTTTCAATGGCCCTCCACCTGCGAAGGTCAAAACCGCGATGTCCTTCAGCGACGAGTTCGATGATGCGTTCTTGCTCTATGGCGTCAAAGAAGGCCTGTTTGCTGGCGAATTTATCCGCTTTCAGCGCCGGGAGGTTGCCCCTGGCGCGTATTTTATTCAGTCCGGCGACAGCATCCGCCAGCGGGCCGCTTACTTCGTTGCTGGCTTCGGCGTACATGAGGAATACATCTGCCAGGCGCATGACAGGCCAGGCGAAATCCCCTTCTGAACGTCCGAGTCCTTCATAGTTGCGGACAAATTTCCGGAAAATGTACCCGGAATTGGATCCATCCGTATTGTACGAGATATATTTCACCCCGCCGATGGTGACGTTGGCTGCCCATGTCCGGTAGATGAACGGGGAGAAGCCTGTGGACTTCAGTGCGGTGAGTCCGATGCACATCTCATAATCCCACAAGATGGAGGCCTTCATCCGGTAGTCACGGTTGGCGTAGGAGTTGGGGTTCACCGCGGAGTTGAGCGTTGTGCGTGCAGCAGCATTTGTCGTCGGATTCAATGGTATCAGCTTGGGGGCGAATTCGCCCGTTGTCGTCAGCTGATAGCGGTCGGCAATCTCATAGCGGGGTGAGGCCCATGCTTGAGAGCCTTCGATGGTACGACCTGAGAAGTCCCGCATCAGCTCCTCGCCCTGTGATGGGTTGGTGGGGGTGCCTGAGTGGTTGAAAGCCATGATGACTTCGGGATTGCCATTCGCCTTCGGTGTGAAGAGTTCGAAATAGTTCGGCAGGATGTCTGCTTTTCCGAGGGCGTCTATCTGACCCGGATCACCATTTTTATAGAGGGTGAGACCGAAATCGTTCATCACGGATTTGAAATCGGCTGCGGACGCTGCGAAGGCCGTCTGTGCCTCACCTGAATTCTGCTGGAAGCCTTCGAGCTCAGGCCATCCGTTCTTCTTCCAGCTGCCCCAGTAGAGGTTTAGTTTTCCGCGGAATGCGAGGGCTGCGGGCTTGGCGGCACGCCCTACTCCTACCGCTTTAGCCGGCAGCTTTGCCACGGCGTAGTCGAAGTCGGCCATGATGGAGTCCTTCACCTGGCCGATCGGCAAGCGGGTGAGCTGGGTCACTTCACTGTTGTCGTATATGATCTTCCCGATATAGGGCACGTCACCCCACATGGAGATCAGCCTGAAGTAGGTCATTCCGCGCAGCAGCCTGGCCTCCGCAATGATCGTCTCGAGGTTGGCCAGGGATGCACCCGATGCATTGGGCAGCATCTTCAGCGTGATGTTCTCGATCACATAGTTCGCACGGTGTACCGATCCGTAGAGGTACTGGAAATACTTGTCGAAGCTTGCACCATAACCGGAAGGGTCATAGTTGCCGCCCTGATAGGCATCGCCCCTGAGGATGCTACCGCTCGTGGCGCTGGTGCCTCTGACGCGGGTGTATTCAGACTGCCCTTCGAAGTAGTAGTCACGGTCGAAGACCGCCCTGGCAGATGCGTAAGCCGACATCAGCGCAATGGTAGCATCCGCTTCCGTCTTCCAGAATACCGAGGCATCCAGCAAGCCGGTGGGTGTCTGATCAAGCAGCTCTTTCTTGCAGGAGACATGCATCAGCATGATCACGCCGAGAAAAAGGGTCGTGTATCTTTTCATATCGTTCATCGGAAATTTCATTGTTGCAGGGTTTAGAAGCTCAGGTTGACTGCTAATGAATAGGACTTGTTGATGGGGTAAACGTTGTTGTCATCCCCTTGTTTTTCGGGGTCTAGACCGCGGTATCTCGTCATTGTGCCAAGGTTCTCGGCAGAAGCCACCAGTCGGAGGTTTGAGATGCCGAGTTTCGACAATCCCCTGCCGGGTATGGTATAACCGACTTGTACGTTCTTCACCCTCAGATAGCTCATATCATCCAACCAAAAAGTACTGGACTGGCGGTTATTGCCACTGCCACCGAGCCTTGGCCAGCTGCCATCCCGGTTCTCCCATGTCCATGGGTTGTTCCAATGCTCCCAAGAGGCGGCATATCGTGCATTGTTGAAGTTGGTATTGTTGTAGATATTCAGCCAGTAATCCTTCCGGCCTGTGGCGCCTTGGAGGAAAACCGTGACATCGAATCCCTTCCAGGTAACGAAACCATTCAACGCGAAAGTGGTCGTCGGACGCTCTTGCTGGATGTTGGGATAGGCCTTTCTGTCATCCGCAGTGATGCGGCCGTCACCGTTGAGGTCTTTAAGGAGCACATCCCCCGGTGAGGCGCCTTGCGGTGTGGAATTGTATATGTCCTGCCAGGTCTGGGCGAGTCCTTTGTCTTCATAAGCATACACGAACTGGTATGGCATCTCCAGGAAGATGTTGCCTCTGAGCAGCAACGTATTCCATGACTCGAGGTTGTTGTGGTTGTACGCGAAGTTGGCATTCACTCCGTACATGAGTTTTCCGATCCTGTCTTTCCAGCTGAGATCGAATTCAACACCGTTGTTCCGCAAGTTCCCGATGTTCGTCCTTGGTGCGGGGCTGTATGCGCCGATCAGGAAGATGGAGAACTCAGACGGGCGGTTCATCCCGGAGGTCAGACGGTTGTAATAATCGACGGTGGCCGTCAGCCTGTTATTGAGGAAGGCGAGGTCAAGGCCCACATTGAGTACGGTGGAAGTCTCCCATGTCAGGAAGCGGTTGATCATCTTGCTGTTGGCGAAACCGCGCTGAACGCTGGATCCGATCACATAGTTGATGTTTGCCAGGGTCTCTTTCTGTTCGTAGCGACCGACACCGCTGTTATTTCCAAGGCTGCCATAAGACACACGCAGCTTACCGTTGGTCAGGAACTTGTCCGTGAACCTTTGGATGAATTTCTCCTCTGTGAATTTCCAACCCACCGCCACGGAAGGGAAGAAACCAAAGCGGCTTCCATCCAGGAACTTTGAGGAGCCATCCACGCGGATATTGGCTTCCAGGAGATACTTGTTATACGCGGTGTAGTTGACCCTGCCGATATAAGACTGCAGTCCTTCCGCTGTGGAGTTGCCGGAGGTTGACTGGATATCCGTCAGTGCAGCGTTGATCTCCGTCAGGCTGGGATGCAGACGATCATTCCGTGAACTTCCCTGTGAGCGATCATACCAATACTCCTCGCTGTAAACGAACAGTGCTCCGATGTCATGGTCGCGGCCGATCTTCTTGTTGTAGTTCAGACGACCGGTGAGCATCGTCTTGTATCCGGTGGCAGTGCTGTTGGATATACCGGCATTTTGGCCCACATAGGTGCGGCTTCCGAAGGATTCTGTCTGGAAGTTGTAGGCCTGGTTCGGTGTATTCGCCGCATACTGAAACTGGTTGTAATAGTTGAGGGCATAATCGGCGCGCGCTGTCAGTCCCTTGATGGGCGTCCAGTCAAAATACATCTGGGTATTCGCCTCCTGGCGTGTCCTCCGCGTGAGGCTGTTGATGTATAAAGTGTAAGGGTTGTAGGCTTGCGGATCCTCGCCATAGGCCATCACACCACCGAAGTTGCCAGACGCCGGATCATAGGGCAGCAGACCGGAGATGGCATACTGCATATCGTTGCCTGCCGTGTTGGAAGCATCCGGGTCATTGAATCCTTCGTCCAGTGCGAAAACATAATTGGACCAGTTGCCGTTGAAACGGAAACCGACATTCATGTTGTTCCTGATCTTGGAATCGAAGTTGAAGCGGGCGTTGTACTGCCTGAAATCATTATTGATCTGCAGCCCTTGTTCATCCTTCACACCGGCGGAGACGAAGAAATTATTCGTCTCGCTGCCGCCAGTGGCCGAGACGTTATAGTTCTGGTAGCGTCCCTGACGCATGATGATGTCCCACACATCCGTGTTGGGGAACTTCACCGGATCGATCATGCTTTTTGCCAGCCACTCATCCACCGTGCCATTCCTAAAGAGTTGGTTGCCCGGCAATGTCGTGACAGCGGTCCTGTTTTGCTGGAGCGTGAGTGCACGGGAATAGTCATCCATGAAGTCTTGTCCGCGTGTGGGCAAGATGATTGAGCTGTTGCTGACGAAATCCAGCCTGGTTTTCTTCATGCCCTTACCGCTTCGGGTGGTGATCAGGATCACCCCGTTGGCCGCCCTGGATCCGTAGACCGAAGCGGATGTAGCATCTTTCAGGACAGATATGGTCTCGATGTCGTTGATGTTGATGCGGTTGATGTCCACATCCGGCATTCCGTCCACTACGATCAATGGACCGGCATTGTTGACAGTACCCAGACCGCGGATGATGAGGCTTGCATCGTTATTACCGGCCATGCCGGAAGACTGAACCGCCTGCAGACCCGGCACAAGGCCTGTAAGTGCGGCGGATGCGTTGGGCAATGCCCGGCTGGTGATCTTTTCATCCACACCTACGGTCGAAACGGAACCGACCAGGTTGACTTTCTTCTGGCGACCGTAACCGACCACCACGACATCATTCATGGCCGAAGAAGAAGGCGTCATCACCACGATGTAGGCATCCCGTTGGTCGACTTTAATGGTGAATGACTCATGCGTGGCCGAAGACAGGAGTATTTCCGCACCGGGATTCGCAATGATCTTGAAATTGCCAAGGGCGTCTGTCGTAGTGCCCGACGCACTCCCCTTGACCATCACGGAGATGTTGGCCAAAGGCTCCCCGGCAGGATCTTTCACCGTGCCGGTGATCGTTTTCTGCTGTGCCTGTGAAGCAAGCGAAGAAAAGATCAGAAAAAAAATAAATGAAAAGACGACCTTGAAGATGGTCGAACTTTTGCATGGATAAAATCTCATGGCAGCAGTTTTTAAATTGTTTTCAACCTGACTATAACCCTAATAAAAAATTAGCAATAGTAATGAAGATATCTCATACCCATTATAGAATCCATTTCTTGTAACGGTGCATTGCCTCCAGAAAATAGTAGTCGCCGTAGGTCAGCGGCTGGTCGACTTCTGATTTCGCCAGAAGGTGACCCACTCCATGCATGAGGATGAATCCCCCGTTCTCACCCGGCTTAGCCCTATAAGCGTTTGACCCTAGTTTCAGGATGATCTGTTTGGCCGTCTCGACGTATTTCTTCCGTTCCTTTCCTTTGGTATACCGTGATAGTTCCAGTAAGCCGGAGGCGATGACGGATGCGGCAGATGCATCGCGCAATGCGTTGGGGATGTCCGGCGCGTTGAAATCCCAGTAGGGGATATTGTCTGATGGCATGTTGGGATGCTCCAATAAGTACTTGATGATATTCCTTGCATGGTCGAGGTAGCGCTTATCCTTTTCAAAGCGATACATCATCGTGAATCCATAAAAGCCCCATGCCTGTCCGCGCGACCATGCGGAGGCATCATTGTAGCCCTGATGGTTCTTGCCTTTGAATGCACCCGTCTCCAGGTCGTAGTCGAGCACGTGGAAAGCGCTGTGATCGGGGCGATAATGGTTCTTTAGCGTGGCGTTCGCATGGTTCAAGGCGATCTCCCTGAATTTGGGATCTCCACCCTGCTGCGTCACCCAGAGCAACAGCTCGAGGTTCATCATGTTATCGATGATGACCGGGCAGTTGAAATTTTGGTTCTTGTTCCAGCTCTGTATCGATTTTATCTGCGGGCGATACCGTGTGATGAGCGACATGGCCGCCGTATCGATGGTCTTTTTTACAGAAGGGTCCTGGAACAGCCGGTAGGCGTTTCCAAAACTGCAGTACATCATGAAGCCCAGGTCGTGGTTGCCGGTATAGTGCTTCATCTTTTCCTGGATGGATAGTCTCTTCTTTGCAATTTCCAACACCTGCCCATCGCCGGTGTGTTCATAAATGTAGAGCATGCTTCCCGGAAAAAACCCGCTCGTCCACCAACGGGTATCACTTGGGACGACCTTTCCCGTCTCCTTGACGAAACTGCGCGGCATCATGTCAGATGGAACCTGTGCATCCAGCAGTTTGTACTGGGCAGCTGCATTGCGGAACTGTTCGTCGATGAACGGCCCCATATCCTGGGCCGTTATTGTTGCGGGAGTAAAAATGACAAAACACAGCACCAATAGGTGCAGCATGACGAATTTTTTCATGAGCAAGGAAGGTTGTGGGGTGAAAATTAAGGTGAATTGATGATATCCCATAAACATATATGAAGATTTATTTCAGACCAAGTCTCGTGCAGTCCGCGTCGATTGAAAACGAAATCGTTTGCGTTATTTTTTTTCGCAACCGATTTCGATGAATTTATACGACCGCATTGAGAAACCATCCCACTATGGCTATATTCGGAATGTCTTATATGACGGCTTCGCGATTGCGGCCTCCAGTCATTAACCAAATCCGCCATGACGTCTTTTTTTATACCAATCCTTCGACAAGATGACAAAACCGCAGTTTACTCATATTGATCGCATACAAATCACAACTCCATGATGATAAAAAGAAC
>CAJBPC010000004.1 GCA_903957405.1 uncultured bacterium
AATGATCCATGAAACATACTATGTTCTTTTTCTTGCTGCTGCTGATGGTCGTGTTTGCGCATGGTCAGCGACTGATGGATGCTTCCCGCAAGACGGTCGGATATATCGAGGATGGCAGGGTCATGACCGATGCGAGGCGTACGATCGGATACATCGATGGGGAAAGGGTCATGGATGGATCCCGGCGCACGATCGGATATGTCGAGGATGGCAGGGTGATGAACAGCTCGAGGTCGACCGTAGGATACATCGATGGTGAGCGTGTCATGAACGCATCCCGTACCACCATTGGGTACGTGGATGGGGAAAGCGTCATGGATGGATCCAGGCGAACGATGGGTTATATGGAAGGCGTGCGCAGAAGGGATGCCGTGGTCTTCTTCTTCTTTTTCTTCTACTAGCCCGCGATCCTTGCATGCCACAGTCGCCCATCATGACCTGCTGTCGTTCCTTCGATGGCGGGTTGTAGGCTACCGGCTTTTCCGAAGGGGAGGGGTGCATGTAAGCATGGCGCACGAAAGGTCAGCATCGAGCAGATGGGGGATGGTCATCCCGGGAATATCATCTTTCGATATCTGCGTTGACGCTATACACTTGCAGGGCGCTGATCTTCGGTTCATGCATCCGAGGCGTGTGGACTCCTTCTGATTTTATATTTATTTTTCCAGCAGGGCCTCCCATAAGATCTCCACCGGGTGAAGGGCTTTCTTCGCGGTGCCGTCCTTCACCTGGTGCCTGCAGCTTGTGCCGGCAGCAGCGATGAGGGTATCCGAAGATGCTTGCCTCACTGCGGGGAACAACACCAGTTCCCCGATCTTCATCGAAAGCTCATAATGTTCCTTTTCATATCCGAAGGAGCCGGCCATGCCGCAGCATCCTGACGGGATCGTCTCCACTGTGTAATTGGCCGGGAGGGATAACATCCGTGTGCCGGGGGCGGTGGACGAAAGTGCTTTTTGCTGACAGTGTCCGTGCAGCAGGATCTTCTTTTTTTCGCTGGTGAACTGTTCCGGTCTGATTTGACCTTTATCAATTTCGGCGGCGATGAATTCCTCTATGGTGAAGGCGTGCTTTGCCAGCATATTTGCCGCATCGAGGTTGGCATCATCGGCGAGGTCGGGATATTCGTCGCGGAAGGTCAGGATGGCCGAGGGTTCTATGCCCACCAGCGGGGCATCTTCGGAGATGACCGGTGCGAGCAGTGCTATGTTTCGGTTAGCGATCTTTTTTGCTTCTCGGATCAGCCCTTTTGAGAGCCAGGTGCGGCCGCTCTCCTCATGGTTGGGCATGACCACTTCGTAACCCAGTTTTTCCAGGAGTTTTATGGTGGTGATGCCGATGCCGGTGTCATTGAAGTTTGTGAACTCATCGCAGAAAAGATGGACTTTTCTAGGCTTGGGGTTCGTGGCGAGGCGTTTGTCCCGCTTCCGCCTCAGGTGCCAGCTGTGCAGGGTGAAGGCATGCAGTGTCGGCAGGGAGCGTGCCCTGGCAAAGCCTGCGAAGTCCTTTATGAAGCGGCTGACGGTCGGGTTGGTCATCATGAAATTGTACAACGCCGGTGCGATCATGCCGAGCCTCGACAGGGTGCTGAATCTTGCGATCATCTGCGCGCGCATGGGAACGCCGTGTGCATCGTAGTAGTGTTGCAGGAACTCCGCTTTCAGCTTGGCGACGTCGACGTTCGAGGGGCATTCGCTCTTGCAGGCCTTGCAGCTGAGGCAAAGGTCCATCACGTCATAGATCTCCTTGTGGTCGAAGCGGTTCTGCTTCTCGGAACGGGTGAGGAATTCGCGGAGGATGTTTGCCCTGGCGCGGGTCGTGTCCTTTTCGTTTCGGGTAGCCATGTACGATGGGCACATAGTGCCGCCGGAGAGATGTGATTTTCGACAGTCACCCGACCCATTGCATTGTTCGGCGTGCTGCAGCATGTCTTGCCCGTGGAATCGGAAGATGCTCGCCGGCTTCGGGGTTTGTTGTCCGGCGTCATAGCGCAGATGGGTGTCCATCGGCGGGGTGTCGACGATTTTTCCGGGATTGAAGATGTTTTCCGGATCCCATGTGTGCTTGAGGTCTTTCAGCAGTCGGTAGTTTTTTTCACCGATCATTTGCGGGATGAACTCACCGCGGAGTCTACCATCCCCGTGCTCTCCGCTGAGGGAACCGTTGTATTTCTTCACGAGGACGGCGATCTCCTCTGCGATGGTGCGGAAGAGCCGGTGTCCTTCGGATGTTTTGAGGTTGATGATGGGTCGGAGGTGGATCTCGCCGGATCCGGCATGAGCGTAGTGTACGCTGTAGAGACCGTGTTTCTTGAGGATCTCATTGAACTCAAGGATGTATTCGGGCAGGTCGTTCACATCCACGGCCGTATCTTCTATCACGGCGACGGCCTTTTCGTCACCGGGCAGGTTGCTCAAAAGGCCCAGACCGGCCTTGCGGAGGTTCCAGATCTTCCGGCTGTCATCCCCGAAGAGCAAGGGGAAATGATACCCGAAACCGGCGGCGCGCATCTCTGCCTCGACACGCGCAGCGATCTCCCGGATCTGTTCGCGTGAATCGTGCCGGAACTCCACGACAAGGATGGCGCCGGGGTCGCCCTGTACGAAGAATCGGTTCTTGCTTTGTTCCGCATTGTCCTTCGTGCACTCAAGGACGTAGTGGTCGATCAGTTCGCTGGCGCTGGGCCTGTATTTCAGTGCGATGAGGTTTGCGCGGAGCGATTCGTCGATCGTGTTGAAATGCACGCATAGCAGGCCGGACTCCTTCGGGGGAAGGTCGGAAAGGTTGAGCTTGATCTCCGTCAGGAATGCGAGGGTGCCTTCGGAACCTGCGATCAGCTTGCAGAAGTTGAAGTCAGCCTCACCGGCAGTGAATGGTGCCGAATCGAGTAGCACGTCGATGGCATACCCGGTATTCCGCCGTTCTACACTCTTGCGGGGGAATTCTTTTCTGATCTCCACCTGGTTGTCGTAGTGGGAAAGCATCGACCGGATGTTCCGATAGATGTTTCCTTCGAGATCATGCTGTTCGCATTTGTCATGAAAGGCATCGATGTCGAGGGGCTTGAAAGTGGCCTCTGACCCGTCACTCAGCAAGGCTTGCACTTCCAGCAGGTGTTCTCTGGTGCTGCGGTAGACAACGGAGTTGGATCCGCAAGAGTTGTTGCCCACCATCCCGCCGATCATGGCACGGTTGGCGGTGGAGGTCTCCGGTCCGAAGAACAGACCATGCGGTTTGAGGAACAGGTTGAGTTCATCGCGCACTACGCCGGGTTGCACTCGCACCCATTTTTCTTCCCGGTTGAGTTCAATGATCCGGGTGAAATGCTGTGACACGTCCACGATGATGCCGTTGCCTACGACCTGTCCTGCCAGGGAAGTGCCCGCTGTGCGCGGGATGAGGGAGGTCTTTTCTGTCCTGGCGAAGGCAATGAGTTTTTTGATGTCTTCCTCTGACTTCGGGATGGCCACGGCAAGGGGCATCTCCCGATAGGCGGATGCATCGGTGGCATAGAGGATGCGCATCTTTTGATCGAAGTGCAATGCTCCATCGAGCGTCTGTGACAGTCGGCCAAGCTTGTCGGTCATGCGTACGGTTATCTGGAAAGTTCAGCTTGAAAAATGAATAAGGGCGTTTCGCGGACAGTAGCACCGGCTTCCGCGAAACGCCTCAAATTATTTCATCGCATCGGAGGTGTCAGCCCAGTTTCAGTTTCAGGTTTTCATCGATGGCATCGAGGAACTCCTCCGTGTAAAGGTAGTGGTCGCCATGGCTCACTTTGTTCCCATGGATGCATACGGCGAGGTCCTTTGTCATCTTTCCACTTTCAACGGTCTCGATGCACACGCTTTCAAGCGCTTCAGCAAAATCGATCAGTGCCTGGTTGTCATCGAGCTTCCCGCGGAAAGCCAGTCCCCTTGTCCATGCAAAGATGGAAGCGATCGGGTTGGTGCTTGTCGGGCGGCCTTTCTGATGCTCGCGGAAGTGGCGGGTGACGGTGCCGTGAGCCGCTTCCGCCTCCATCGTCTTGCCGTCGGGAGTGACGAGTACGGATGTCATCAGTCCAAGGGATCCGTATCCCTGTGCCACGGAGTCGCTCTGCACATCTCCGTCATAGTTCTTACAGGCCCAGATGAATCCTCCGTTCCATTTCATCGCGCTGGCGACCATGTCGTCGATGAGCCTGTGCTCATAGGTGATGCCTGCGGCCTCGAACTGCGGCTGGAATTCGTGCTCGAAGACTTCCTGGAAGATGTCCTTGAAGCGTCCGTCGTATTTTTTGAGGATCGTATTCTTGGTGCTCAGGTAGAGTGGCCATACTTTCTGCAGCGCCATGTTCATGCAACTGCGGGCGAATCCGCGGATGCTCTCTTCCGTGTTGTACATCGCCATGGCCACGCCACCGCCTTTGAAATGGAAGACCTCATGTTCGATGACCTGCCCGTCTTCACCTTCGAATTTCACGGTGAGCTTGCCCTTGCCGGGGACGACAAAGTCCGTTGCCCGGTACTGGTCTCCGAAAGCATGTCGGCCCACGATGATCGGACGGTTCCATGTCGTCACCAGACGGGGGATGTTCTTGATCACGATCGGCTCGCGGAAGACCGTGCCGTCAAGTATGTTGCGGATGGTGCCGTTGGGGCTTTTCCACATTTGCTTCAGGTTGAACTCCTTCACACGATCCTCGTCAGGAGTGATGGTCGCGCATTTGATGCCTACGCCATACTGACGGATGGCATGCGCGGCATCGACCGTCACCTGGTCGTTCGTCTCGTCGCGGTATTCCACACCAAGGTCGTAGTACTTGATGTCGATATCCAGGTAGGGAAGGATGAGCTTGTCCTTGATGAATTTCCAGATGATGCGGGTCATCTCGTCGCCGTCCAACTCCACTACGGGGTTGGCTACTTTGATCTTTTGTGCCATTGTTTTGTGTTCTGTTTAGGGGACTGCAAAAATACGGGTATTGCGGATTAGGTCGGGCTAAAAATCTCCTCTTGGCGCAGCGATCGATGCCAGTTTTTCAGGGGGCATTCCGATGCTTTCCAAATCGTTGGTTGACCGTAAGCCAGAGGATCTCGGATGATTCCACAGTGGCGGGTCTGTTCCTTTGGCCGAACTGGTGGTTGAAGAGGAGTCCGATGCTGAAATCCTTTCCAAACTGAACCGATGGCCCGAGCATCAGTCGGTTGTTGTCGAAAAAATTGTAGACGATCTCCCTGCCTGCGTTGATGAAGACTTCGTCGCCGAAGGTCAGCAGCAGCATGCGTTCGGGGTGTTTTTTTGAGAGGGGCAGCACCGGGGTCTGCGTCTGCAGCCTGTACCGGAGTCGGATATTGAAGTTTTTTTCATCGCTGAACAGTCCCCCGGGCTGGTTTCGAAAATACCTGGCTTCGAACCGAAGGCGTTGCTGCAGCAAGATCTGTCCGATGTGTTGGGGCTGGTTGAATTCCTGCCACACGCGGAACTCGGTCCTGCTGTGAATATCATCCTGGAAAAAGCGGAACAGGGCCAACCCTGTCACCCCTTGCAACTTACCCGACAAAGGATAGCCCATCCCAGCCCGAAGTAGGTGCTGCGACCAGCTGCTGAATTCGTCGATCCTCCTGACACCTGCATCAGCATACAGTACCAGGCCTCCGCCCAATGCCGTTTGTGTGTAGTACTGCATCCACTGCTGATTGTTGTTCAGGGTGGTGCGCTGGGCAAATGAAGGTGAAGCGATAATCAGTAAGATCGGGATGACAAATTTCATCGGTTGCAAAGGTATAAAGCCTTTGATTTTTTTCCGGATTTTCCTCGCCGTTTCCTACGGGTGAACGGTGTCTAGATGAGCGCCCCACCCTTGGAGGGTCCCCCCACCCTTGGAGGGTTAACCCACCCATGGAGAGTCCCTCCACCACAATCATCCCAGTGC
>CAJBPC010000005.1 GCA_903957405.1 uncultured bacterium
ATGGCGGTTGAAACATCAGCCGCTGCCGTTCTAGTGAATCTCTTTTTTCAGGATATGCTTGTTTCCGGACAATATAAAGCAACGGCGCTATGTTATTTTCTTTGCAGCTTTCTGCGCCTTTAGTGCGAGCTCGGTGGCAAGGAAGCAATGCGCCTGTGTCATAGCCGTTTCGGTTCTGTTGACCACGTCATCGACGAATAGTCTGCCAAAAGGCAAGTCGACACCGTTACAGTCGATATGGATTGTTTCCTTGTTATTGGCCATATAGATATGATTGCCCTTGTCGTTGCGTGCGATATCAATATTTTTCCGGATCTCTATGAACCCCTCTGTGCCAAGGATGGTGAGTCTGCCGTCACCCCAGGTTTTGAGTCCGTCGGGCGTGAACCAATCGACCCTGATATATCCTGTACCACCATTTCCTTTGAGCATCACATCCCCAAAATCCTCGAATGCCGGGTATTGCGGATGATTCACATTCCCCACTTGGGAAGCGATCACCTCTGCCGATGTCGATCCGGTGAAATGAAGAAACTGATCGAATTGATGGGATCCGATGTCGGTCAGGATGCCTCCATATCTCTCCTTGTCGAAGAACCAGTCGGGCCTCGTTTTTGGGTTGATCCGGTGCGGGCCCAGGCCGATCGTTTGCACCACTTTGCCAATGGCACCCGATCGCACAAGCTCTCCCGCCTTTATCGTCGCACTGTTCTCCAAACGCTCGCTATACATCACAGAATAGATCTTCTTGGTTTCCTGTTGCACTTTCTTCACTTCCAACAGTTGCTTGAGCGTGGTGATCCCGGGCTTGTCGACCAGATAATCCTTTCCATGGCGCATCACAGTTATTCCAAGCGGGGCTCTCGTGGAGGGGATCCCTGAACTCAGGATGAGTTGAATGCCATTGTCTTCCAGGATCTCCCTTGGATCCAGGGCGACCTTCACATGGGGGAAGGCCTTTGTATAAGCCGCCAGCAGATCAGGTTCCTTCGCATACACTGAAACCAACTCACCACCACCCTTGATGACGGCATTTGTCATACCATAGATGTGTCCGTGGTTGATATTGATCACGGAAAAGCGAATGCGTGAAGCTTTTCCTCTGATCAATTTCGATGGTTCACCCGCGAAGGAGGAAAAAACCATCACGCCGCTCGCGGAAGCCATGTGACGAATGAAATTGCGACGGGCTGTCATGTGTTGGAAGGGTTACTTGCTTAGTGATCGGACGATTAGAATCCGCTTATGAAAATACCGAGAACTATCCAAAGCGCCAACCCTTGCATGTCACCGAGTGTCGGGATCACGCAGGTAGGACCTGTCAAACAAAAGCCACGGTGTATACACCGTGGCTTTAATGAAATATAGATTTGTCGATCAGCGATCAATGCTCATGCTGATGCACTTTCAGCATATTGGCGAAATCTTCCGCGGAAATCTCTTTCTCTTCCGGCGTGATTTGCGCCTCAGCCCAATTAAATATTTTCTCGGTAAGGGCACGGCGATAGGCTCCGTCCACCTGCTGTTCGTCTTGCATCATGCGATCCACATAACCATCAAGCCAGTCAAGATTGCCATCTAGGCTCATCCCGCCGAAATATCCCATGATCTGCTGACGCAATTGGTTCATGACCTCCTCGCGGCTGACTTGTATGTCCTGTGCTTTCACAATGCGGTCACTCACCAATGTCCACCGTAGTTGGTTCCTGAATGTGGGGAATTCCGCTTCGACCTCATCATCGGTTTTGGGTTTTTCCTGGCCTTCTTTCATCCAGCGGCGGAGAAAGGTCTCCGGGAATTCCATCGAACTGTGTTCGTTCAGATGGTGATAGAGTTCATGCTGTAAATGATTTTTTGACTGACTATCCCATTGTTGTTGTATCTCCTGGCGGACGTGATTTCTGAAGTCTTCTTCGGACTTTAATTCCTTACCGGGATACAACTCATTGTAAAGATCTTCGCCAAGGTCTCGCTTCACCACCAAACCGACTTTTGCTATCGTCATGTTGTAGAACTTCTCAACTGAGGCAGGGTCGCTCTTATCCAATC
>CAJBPC010000006.1 GCA_903957405.1 uncultured bacterium
TGGTATGACGAAGGTCCATCGGGTAGCGCTCCGAAAAATCCAGCAACGCATACGTGACGCCGAGCAGGATCGTCTTTTGTCCCGCAGTTTCCAGCTGCCGGATTGTTTCATGAAGATGCCCGAACTGGTCGAGATAGAAACCGCTTTGAGGATGACCGGAAGCCTTCATCAACGCATCGGCCATCATCACGAGGGATGAGTGCCCCCGCTCGAGGTAAGACGGGAGCAACGACAGGATGCACCAATCGGCAGGATCCCCGAAAAAAAGCCGGAAACAAGACATGAAGCTGTCCCGGTACAGGTCAAGGCTCCTCACATGATGCCTGCTGTTACCGCTCTGCGTGGTGCCGCTGGACTCAAAAACACAAGCATCCTGGAAGGTTCCGCTCACCACCCGGTGCGATTTGAAGAATCTGATGGGCAGGAAAGGAATACGCGCCAAACCTGTGACCATTGCCGGATCGACGCGAAGCAGATCACAGAAAGAACGGTATACCTTGTTCTGGGCATGTTGTAAACGAAAGGTCGCCAATGCAAGATCTTCGAAATCCGTTTTGTTAAAATCCTGCCACCTTTGGGGAAATAGATTGTCCTGCTGCATCATTATTCGGGCCGGAACGGTTATTTTTGATGTACAATACTATCGCATGCGGAGGATCCTGATTGCAATGTCCTGTTCGTTCGCCGCGCTCTCCTGTGGCAAAGATACTTTCAAAAGCAAACCCCAGCTGTTTTTGGAGAGTGTGAGTACCACTACGGTGCAACCTTTCGGAAACCTTCAGGTGATCCTGCGACTGACCGACAAGGAAGGGGATTTCCACGATACGGTATGGGTGAAGAAGATCACCACCCGCTGCCCGTCGAGCAACTTCGCCGATTCACTCCTTTACAGGATACCGCCTGACGCACCACGCTCCGCCAACTTCGATGGCGAGATCGTCTTCTCTTTCACCTACCCGTTCGAACTGCAACCCCGCTGCACAAGGCCGGACACGGCGACTTTCAGTTTCTGGATGAAAGACAAGAAAGGCAATGCCAGCGATACCGTGAAGACCCCGCCGATCATCATACTTCGCCCCTGACCGCCACTGCACCTGAGGTATCCGGCATTTCAGTCAATATCGTCCATCGCCGCGCAAAACCGCGTGTCGGTCACAACCGAAAGGCTGAAACTTTCATACCTTGAAACTTTATTTATTCATCAAGGATAATCACTCACTACCATGGCAAAGCAGGACAAGTCAAAAGCAAAGAAGACAATCCCGAAATCGTCCTACGATTTCTTGCGCAAATACATCAATAATCCATCGCCCGTCGGGTTCGAATGGACAGGCCAGCAGATGTGGATGGATTACATCAAACCGTGGACAGACTCGCAATTCACTGATCCATACGGATCGGCAGCAGGCGTGATCAATCCGGACGCTCCCTTCAAGGTCGTTTTGGAAGCGCATGCCGATGAGATCAGCTGGTTCGTGAACTATGTCTCGCCGGAAGGACTGATATACCTGAAGCGCAACGGGGGTGTCGACCACCAGATCGCGCCGGCCATGAGGGTGATCATCCACGGCAGGAAAGGACCCGTGAAAGCAGTCTTTGGATGGCCTGCCATCCATACCCGAATGGCAGGGAATGACAATAAGGAACCTGTCCCGAAAGTCGACAACCTCTTCCTTGACTGCGGCGCCCGCAACCGCAAAGAGGTTGAGTCGCTCGGCATTCATATCGGGGCCGTAGCCACTTACGAGGATGGATATGAAGAACTGGCTTACGATTACCTGATCGGCAGGGCCATGGACAACCGAATCGGAGGATTCATGATCGCTGAAGTGTCAAGGATGCTGAAAGAAAA
>CAJBPC010000007.1 GCA_903957405.1 uncultured bacterium
CCGTCGAAATGCGTGTTGTAGTGGGATGCGTAGAGCATGAAGTCGGGGTTGACGCCCGGCGTCAGGTTTCGGATGAGTTTGTATCTTTTATCCCTCACGCCCCTTGTCGGATGAAAGAAAACGGAGGTCCCGCCATCGCATGCGGAGAATACAAATTGCCTTTCGATGGCAAGCGGCTCCCTGCGGGTGGCCGGCATGAGGGACTGCCCCGGTAAGCCTGCAGGCTTTTGCACGCCGGCTATGTCCATCAGCGTGGGGAGGATGTCGATGATCGTTGCGAATGAGTTGGAAACGACATTCTTTTTTCCTGCGCGCGGGTCGTATATGATCAGCGGGATGCGCAAGCCCGCCTCGTAGTTGCTCTGCTTGCCACGAGAGAACTGTGCACCATGGTCTCCGAGGTAGATGATGACGGTGTTCCGGTCCCTTCCGGATGCCTTCAGCATGTCGAACACCTGCCCGCACATCTGGTCCATTCGTTCCATGCAGTTGTAATAGTCCGCCGTGAATCCCAAGAGCCTGTCACTGCTCACGCCGACGAATGGAAGGGTTCCGGTCATGTCTTTCCCGCTGCGGGGTTGGGCGGGCATGCCCTCTGCCTGCCGCACCAGAGGGAAATGCGCATCGGGGAAATTGATCATCAGCAGGAATGGCCCGGCGGATGCCTTGATGAATTCCTCCGATCGCTGCAGGTACTCACCCATGTCCTTACGGCCGAAATTATCTGACCGCACCGCGCGATGGTCGAAGGGGATGGATGACTCCGGATTGACATGAATCTTTCCCAGGATGCCTGTCCGATACCCCGCCAGCTTCATGAAGACCGGCATCGTCAGGATCCCATCATACATGCGGTACTTGTGTGTGGCCAGCCCGACCTGTCCGTTCTGATGCGGATACAGCCCGGTGAAGAGCGAGGCCCTCGACGGACTGCAGAGCGAATAGGTCGTATGGGCCTTTGCAAATCGGGTGCCTGATGCGGCCAGCGCATCGAGGCGCGGGGTCCTTGCCTGCTTGTCGCCGTAGCAGCCCAGCTCCGGACCGTTGTCTTCTGAAACGATCAGGATGATGTCGGGCCTGTCCGCCCGACGGCCGAGGGCATGCTCCGCTGTCGGCGCCTGTGCCGCGACACTTATGGCCGCGCCGACCTGCAACATGGCGGTCAAAAAATATGAAGTGATCTGTCTTGACATGTATTGAAAATTTCTTCCCTCGTCAGGGCCATTGCTGGAAATAAATTTTTATGTGTGCAAAATTAAGCGAATATTTGATATGTAGTACATATGCACAAGTCGTAAACATAGATGTTCACATGCTGCGATCCTTGACCTCATTGGCAATTTTCTTGCTGTCTTTTTCCCTGGTTGGACAAACCCTCCAGTCGGGGGCGTTGCCCCGGCCGAATGTCCTGTTCATTTCCATCGATGACATGAACGATTGGACGACACTTTTCCATCCTTCAAATCCCATTCATACGCCCAACCTGCAGAGGATCGCAGCAAGGGGGGTGTTCTTTTCCCGGGCATACTGTGCATCTCCCTCTTGCAATCCTTCGCGGACAGCGGTGCTGACCGGTCGGAGGCCACATCGGACGGGGGTGTATGACAATCGGTCGGATTGGAAATCGGCAATGCCCGATGCCAGGACCTTGCCCCGGTTGTTCCGCGACAGCGGCTATCTGGTATTCGGGGCGGGTAAGACCTTCCATCATGAGTCCGACTGGGCCTTTCATGATCAGCGATCCTTCCAGGAATACTTGCTGATGTCGATCAACGAGCCCTATCCACCCCGAAAACTGAATGGTTTCGATTGGTTCGGGTCGCGCAACACGGACTGGGGGGTATTTCCCTTCGACATCCGGCAGACTGCCGACCATCGGACTTCCGACTATGCCATCGCCAAACTGCAGGAGAAGCACGATAAGCCATTTTTTCTGTCGGTCGGGATATTCAAGCCGCACTCTCCATTCTTCGCCCCCGCGGCATATTTCGATCAGTACCCGTTGAAGGGTCTTCGGATGCCTGCGACAAACCCGGGCGACATGGAAGACCTGCCTCCGGGCGCGCGGCAACTGCAGGATTTGCGAACGGCCAACCATGGCTCGGGCAAGGGTTTTTGGCAGGGTCTGCTCAAGGCGAAGGTCCAACAGCCGGATGTCCATGAGGATTTCGTACGATCCTACCAGGCATGTACCAGCTTCGCGGATGCGATGATCGGTAGGGTCTTTGATGCGTTGGAAAAAAGTCCCTACCGAGACAATACCATCATTGTCATATGGTCGGATCATGGATTCCACCTCGGAGAAAAGGAGCAGATCGAGAAGTTCGCACTTTGGGAGAAGACAACCCATGTGCCATACATCATCGTGGCGCCCGGGCAGGTGCAGCCGGGTCAGACCATCGCGACGCCGGTGGATCTGATGAGTGTGTATCCGACGTTGGCGGCACTTTGCGGATTGCCGGCGCCTGCGCATGCGGATGGGGTGAGTCTCCTGCCGCTCATGCTCAACCCTCAGACCGAGATGCCGCCGGCATTGATGACGTATCTCCGGGGGAACCATGCAGTGCGCACGGAACGTTGGCGGTATATCCGGTATGCTGACGGATCTGAGGAATTATATGATCATGCAAACGATCCTGAAGAATGGGTGAACCTTGCCCTGGACAAGGATCATCGGAAAGTGATGGATGGGTTGAGGCGCCATATCCCGACGGAGGATGCTGTTCAGGTGCGGGATCTCAAGTAAGGGACCGGCATTCGTCCCTAGAACATCTATTTTCAAAACGCAAAAACGGTCTCATGAGAAATATCATTTTGAACATCTCTGTCTTGGTCATGATGTCAGGGTTGACGACCATGACTTTCGCCCAAGAAAAAAATCCCGCCACCTTCAGCGTCATCCACCATCAATTGCCTGTGCTGGTCAACAAAAAGCACAATCCGGTCATGACGATCGCCATAGATGCCGCGCCGGGGGTGGGTCTCCGGATTGACCGTTTGATGCTCGATTTTACTGGCACGTCACGGATCTCCGACATCAGGGCGGTCAGGCTATTCCGTTTTGGACCGAAGCTTGCATTCGACACCACGGCAATGGTCGGCATCGCGGAACGCCCTTCGCTGAAGCAGGAGATATACATTGACAGTTCCGTTACAGGTGCCGTTAGGCTCTGGGTGTCATTGGAGTTGGCTCCAAAGACTGACCTCCTTCATGTATTCCGCATTGCCTGTAAAAGCATCACGACAGGCAATGGTGTTTTGACGGCGGCCACGACCGTTGGGGGCATCACCCTGCGTGCCGGTCTGGCCATTCGCCGACATATGGATGACGGGGTGCATACCTATCGCATACCGGGACTGACGACGACGAAACAGGGTACCCTGCTGGCCGTGTATGATGCCAGAAGGGCTTCCAGCCGGGATCTTCAGGGCGATATGGACATCACCCTGAACCGGAGCACCGATGGCGGCAGGTCCTGGCAGCCGATGCAGACCGTGCTGGACATGAAGCAATGGGGCGGTCTTCCGGAGAAATTCAACGGTGTCAGTGATGCGAACATCCTGGCCGATGACCGGACGGGAGACATCTATGTGGCCGGATTGTGGATGCATGGCGTGCTGGATGACAGGGGGATGCCCTTGCAAGGACTTGACACGGCATCCAAGGCATGGAACCACCAATGGCGGAACAAGGGCTCCCAGCCCGGGTACGACGTCCATAACACGTCGCAGTTCCTGATCACAAAAAGCACGGACGACGGCAAGACCTGGGGCGAGCCGGTGAACATCACATCATTGAAGGACAGTGCCTGGTGGCTTTTTGCACCGGCACCGGGGCACGGGATAACCCTAAGGGATGGAACATTGGTATTTCCTACCCAGGGGCGCGACGAAGCCGGGATGTCTTTTTCAAACATCACCTATAGCCGAGATGGGGGCAGGAGCTGGACGGTCGGAAGACCCGCTGCCAAGAACACCACGGAATGCATGGCTGTGCAACTCGCCGACGGCGGCATTATGCTCAACATGCGCCACAATGCAAACCGGAACGATACCGGAACCACCAACGGCAGGGCGGTCGCCGTCACCTACGACTTCGGTCAGACCTGGCAAACCCACCCCACGTCGCGCAACGCACTCATCGAGCCCACCTGCATGGCAAGCATCCACCAGCATGCCTTCACGGCCGGAGGAGAAAAAAAACATGTGATGCTGTTCTCCAATCCCAACGCCAAGACCGGCAGATTCAACATGACCATCAAAGCCAGTTTCGATGACGGCCTCAGCTGGCCGAAGGAGCATTGGCTATTACTCGATGAGCGCAATAGTCGGGGTTATTCCTGCATCACTTCGATCGATGCCCGCACCATCGGCATTTTATATGAGGGCAGCCAGGCCGATATGGTGTTCCAGATGATACCCGTCAAGGTGTTCACAGGCAGATGACCACGGAGGCAAAGGATCCCGAAAGGACATAAAAAATACCTATAAATGTTTGTGCATATGCATTAAATGTGTAAGTTTGATATGTAGTACATATTGTCATAATGAACGTCCCAAATAACCACTACTGATTGCTTATGAAACGAGATCATGTTCTTCGATTGCTGCGCTTCTTCCCGGTCGTGTTCCTGCTGCTATGTCTGCAGGTGACATCGATTGCGCAAGGCATTGTTGCCCGGGGGAAAGTCACCGATGCATCCGGCAACGGGATCGGGGATGTCAGTGTCAAGGTCAAAGGCAGTACCGCGGGAACGTTGACGGCGGCTGACGGCAGCTTCTCGCTGAATGTTCCTTCAGCATCCACCGTACTCGTTTTTTCTTCTGTCGGCTTTGGCGGGCAGGAAGTCATCGCCGGAACGGTCCCATTGGCGGTCACTCTATCCCTAGCGGATGACAGGCTTTCGGAGGTCGTCGTTGTCGGATACACCACGCAGTCGCGCCGCAAGACGACCGCTGCCGTGGCAAAGCTCAACGCGGACGAGTTGTCGAATCGCGCCAGTCCGAACCCCGAGCAGGCCATGCAGGGCAAGCTCGCAGGTGTCTCTGTGCCGATCACCAATGGTCAGCCGGGTGCCGGAGCCACGAATATCATCATTCGAGGCGGTACCAAGTTGAACGCATATGGTACGGGTCTTGGCAACAGTGGCGGCAATGCCGTCGGCTCTGCTGAGAATACCGGTCCGCTGGTGGTGGTCGACGGCGTCTTCCGCTCCATGGACGACATCAATCCAGACAACATCGAATCCTTCCAGGTGATGAAAGATGCAGCCGCCACGGCCATCTACGGCGCACGCGGTGCAAACGGCGTCATCGTGATCACCACAAAGGGCGGGAAATACAATACCAAGATGAATGTCACCGTGAATCACCGGACGACATGGGAGACGCAGCGGCAGGAGTTGGAGTACCTCGGAGCGGAGGATTACCTGAGGCTTGCGCGCAACACGGTGCAGAATACGGCCGACCAGCTTGACAAGAACGGCCTCCTGAACAATGCCGGCTTCTCTGCAGGCACACGCCTTTTCACCGCCAAAGGACAGTATGGCAGCCATGTGTACACGACGGCGCTCTATGACAACCTCGTCGCCATCGAGGGACAGGGATATGTGGACGCGCTCCTGGCTCGTGGTTGGAAGGTCATGGACGATCCGATCAAGCCCGGCACCAAACTGATATTTGCAGAAAACAACTATCAGGACCTGCTCTGGAATACGGGCCTTTCGCAGAACACGAACGTGGGCATCAACGGCGGCAGTGAGTCTGCGAACTATAACCTCTCCATCGGCAACACCGACCAGAAGGGCACTTTCGCCGGTACGCAGTATAAGCGCCTCGACGTGCTTGGGAATTTCGGGTTCAAGGTGTCGAAGAACGCGAAATTCGATGTGATGGTCAACTACCAGGATATACAGCCCAATTATGTCCAGGAATTCCAGAACGAGATCACCCGCGCCACGCGCGTGACGCCTTTGCACCGCACCTACAGGGATGACGGCAGGCCGCACCTCGGCGAATTGTATTCGGTGCGCAACCGGTTTCATACCCTTTATTATGACGACCTGCGGGTCAGGACCGAGCGATTTGTGACAAGGCTTGCCGCGGACATCAAACTGATGAAAGGCCTGTCGTTCAAGCCTTCTGTCTCCTACCTCATGCAGGATTATGCTCTCCAATTTCAACGGGATGCCACACCTTCAGATGAGCCCCAGCCCGGCACGCAAAGGCAAAAGAATTATGACAACACGGATAGCCGCCAGATCATGGCGGACCTGATCCTTCAATATGATTTTGATTTAAAATCGGATCATAACCTCACCGCACTGGGTGGGTTCAACTATACCCGCAACACGGGCCGCCGTTCGTTCCTCGGATCGCAGCGCGCTACCAATGACTATGTTTTCACGATCAACGAACCGCCAACGACCGTGATAGGCGGTGTGACGGTGCCCAACGTGACGTCATTTGGCACGAGCCTCTCCGAGTCGAAATCCGCCAGCTACTTCGGGCAGGCCAACTACGACTATCAGGGCAAGTATCTTGCCAGTGCGGCCATACGTTACGATGGTTTTTCAAACTTCGCGCCGGCCAACCGCTTCGCCATGTTCCCATCCGTATCTGCCGGCTGGAACATGCATATGGAGAACTGGTTCCGTTTGAAACCGGTGAGCATGTTCAAGCTGCGCGCCAGCTGGGGGCAGGCAGGCCTGAGCGACCTCTCCCTCACCGATACCTATGGTGGATTCTCCGCCAACCGATATGCTGTGAGCCCGGGCATCCTCCGGGCAAACCTGTCGAACCCCAACCTCGTATGGGAGACCACGGAAACACTTGACATCGCCTTTGATGCGGGGTTCTTCGACAACAGGCTGACCCTGACGGTCGACTGGTACGACAAACGCACCAAAGACCGCTTGGCATCGAAGCCGCTGCCTTCCGAGGCGCCCTTCTCCGCCATCCGTTTCAACAACGGCGTGCTGCAGAACATGGGTGTGGAAGTGGAACTGGCCGCCACACCAGTGAAGACCAAAGATTTCACCTGGCGCACCAGCTTCGTATTCGCCAATAACAATCAAAAGATCCTGGCATTGCCGGATAACGGAAGGGAACAGAACCGCCAAGGTGGCGACCAGATATGGGATCCCGCGACCAAGCAACTGAAATGGGTGGGTGGCTTCGCGGAAGGGGAACGTCCTTTCTCCTATCACGCCTACAAAGTCGTCGGTATTTTCTCCACCGATGCGGAAGCTGCCGCATGGAATGCGAAGGTTAAAGACAACCTAGCCACGCCAAGGGGCATACAGGTCGGTAAGAAAGCCGGGGATTTCATCTTTGCAGACCTGAACGAGGATGGTATCATCGACACGAAGGATCAGGTATTCCTGGGGTATCTGACGCCAAACATCACGGGTGGATGGCAGAACACGTTTACCTACAAAGGGGTTTCCCTTCGCATCGGCACCGACTACGCAATGGGACATATGATCAGCAACGGCAACCTCGCCCGCTCCCTCGGCATGGGCCGCGCTTTCAACGAGGGCGCACCCGCACAGGCCCTCGGATCGGATATCTGGCAGAAGTCAGGTGACATGAACAAAAAATACGCAAGGTTCTCTTACGCCGATGCGGATTTCGGACAACGCAACTATCTCCGGGCTTCTACGCTTGGGTCTAATAACGGATACGGATCCGACGTGTCGACCATGATCAGCAAGGGCGATTTCCTTGCCCTTCGGGAGTTGACCGTTTCATACGACCTGCCTAAGAATGTCATGCGGAAGATCAAGTCTTCCGGCATGAACGTCTTTGCCAGCGTTTTCAACGTGGCCTACCTCACCGAGTATGACGGCATGAACCCCGAGATCTACAGTGGCTTCGATGCGCTGGGATATCCACGGCCGAGGCAGTTCGTTCTTGGGGCGACATTGAAGTTCTAATGGAAGCTGCGTTGCAGGATGGATTGCAATGCGGGTCCGTGATCCACACAAAAAAATAAATATGAAAAAGAAGATCGTGAAAATATTGATGCCGGTGCTGATGCTGGCCATATTCTCGGGGTGCGAGAAGATGCTGGAAGTCACACCGCAGTCGAGCATCACCGAAGAGACCTATTTCAAGAGCGAGGGTGACTTCGAACCGTATGTCACGGGCATCTATTCTGTGATGCGCGGATTTGTAAACAACGTCACTTATGGCACCGAGCGGGGAGAGGAGTTGGTCGTGGCATCCAACGCAAGGTTCTCCACGGCATGGAACCATATTCTCTCACCCACCACGGGGGCGCTGAATTACAACGGCTGGTATTCTGCCATCGGACATTGCAACCTGCTCCTCGACAAGATCCGGAATTTCAATTTCGCAAACACCGGCAACAAGAGCCGCATCATGGCGGAGGCCTATGCCCTCCGGGCTTATTTTTACTTCGACCTCACAAAGATCATCGGCGATGCACCGCTCATGCTCGTCCCGATCGTGGATGAAAACGTGCCCTTGCTGCCCCGCGCATCTTCGGCGGATGTCGTCAAGCAGATCTTCAGCGACCTTGATTCAGCCATTCTGCTGATGAAAGGCATGCCGGGATTCTCTGCTTCCGCTTATCCTTCGAAATACCGGTTCTCCTATGGCGCCGTACAGGCAATGAAGGCGGATGTGAAGATGTGGAGCGCCAAGGTCACCGGCGGTGGCGCGGCAGCGCTCAATGACGCACTCGCCGCCATCGCGGAAGTGGAAGGCACCGGTGTTCGGCTCAACGCCAATTTCAAGGATGTGACCGGCCTGCGGGCGGCAACGAATCCCGAAGTGGTCATTGCGGCCTATTACAACCGGGATGAGCTCGGTGGCAATTATGCCGTCAATGCACTTCCCTTTCAGGCCCTGGTGACGGGTGCTTTGAACCTCGACAGCATCCCCTGGGCGGCGAATTCCGGCAATGCACAAGGAGCTTACCAGGTGAGCCCGCTTTCCCGCTCCCATTTCTCAGAAAACTGGGCCGACAAGCGCATCCCTTTCACCTGGGTACAGCAGCGTTCTGCCACCTCCCTCGGCTATTTCTGGATCACCAAGTACCCTGGCACCAAGTATTCGGATGACCGATTCCCGGACAATGACATCATCCTCTATCGACTGGCTGACCTCCTGCTGCTGAAGGCGGAGGCTTATGCAGCCTTGGAGAATGCCCCGGAGTGCGTGAAAAACCTGAACCTTATCCGCACCCGAGCCGGCAATCCCAATTACGCCGGGGCGACAGACAAAATCAGCCTCGAGCGGGAAGTGTTGAAGGAGCGCGGCCGGGAACTCTTCTTCGAGAACAAGCGCTGGTTCGATCTGGTAAGATTCCACTCCGGCGGATCCATCAACGTATATACCTATGTGCCCAACCTGATCGGCAAGACAACTCCGATCTATTGGCCACTCAATGCCACGGTGCTCGCGAATAACCCGCAATTGAAACAAACCGCAGGATACTGACCGTCTTCTAATTGTCGAATGCCGCCGGTTGGTTCCCCGGTGCCAGCACATGGCTGGTACCGGGGGCTCGGCTGCACAAAAGCCATTTTTTCAAACCCCGAACGGGGTCCCATCTCATTTTTAAACTCTCCCTACATGTTACTTTCCGACGGATTGATTGCGGCCTCTTTCACTCCTTTTCACCCTGACGGATCCATCCACACGGAGATGATCCCTGTCGTTGTTGATAAACTGGTCGCGGATGGCTTGAAGGGTGTTTTCGTCTGCGGCACGAACGGCGAAGGACCCAATATGACCATCACGGAGCGTATGACGGTGGCGGAGCTTTTTGTAGGGGCCGCTGCAGGTCGGATAAAAGTGATCGTACATGTCGGGCACAGCAGCATCACCGATGCGCGGTCTCTCGCCACACATGCCGCAGCCATTGGCGCAGACGCGATATCTTCCGTTTCTGCCTTCTATTTCAAGCCTGTCTCCACGGCCAATATGGTCGATTGCATGGCTCAGATCGCATCCGCGGCCATGGAGCTTCCGTTCTACTACTATCACATCCCGCATCTGACGGGTGTGTCGGTCGATGTGGATGATTTCTTGCGCAGTGCCGGTCAGAGGATCCCAAACCTGGCAGGAGTGAAGTACACTGCGACATCCCTCCACGAATTCCAATCCTGCCTTCAGCGTTGGAAAGGTCGCTACCAGATGCTCTTCGGCCTCGATGAGTTGTTGTTGCCTGCACTCTCAGTCG
>CAJBPC010000008.1 GCA_903957405.1 uncultured bacterium
AAACATTAATAAAACCCACCATCCATGTCGGTACTTGTACATAAAGATTCTAAGATCCTGGTTCAGGGATTCACCGGAACCGAAGGCACTTTTCATGCCGCACAAATGATCGAATACGGCACAAATCTGGTAGGAGGAGTGACACCCGGTAAAGGCGGCACCACGCATTTGGACAAACCCGTCTTCAATACGGTATCGGATGCGGTAAAAGAGACTGGTGCAGATGTCAGCATCATCTTCGTCCCCCCTGCCTTCGCCGCAGATGCTATCTGTGAAGCCGCTGATGCGGGCATCGCATTGGTCGTTTGCATCACAGAAGGCATACCTGTGCAGGATATGGTGAAAGTAAAAAACTACCTGGCCGATAAGCACACACGCCTCGTCGGTCCGAATTGCCCGGGTGTGATCACCGCTGATGAGGCCAAAGTGGGTATCATGCCCGGCTTCATTTTCAAAAAAGGTCATATCGGGATCGTATCAAAGTCCGGTACCCTCACCTACGAAGCCGCTGACCAGATCGTAAAAGCCGGTATGGGTATCACCACCGCCATTGGAATCGGTGGAGACCCGATCATCGGAACAACGACCCGCGAAGCCGTCGAACTGCTCATGAATGATCCTGAAACGCATGGCATCGTCATGATCGGAGAGATCGGCGGTGGTATGGAAGCCGAAGCCGCTCATTGGATCCGGGAAAACAATAGAAAACCCGTGGTCGGATTCATCGCAGGACAGACAGCCCCTCCGGGTAGAAGAATGGGGCATGCAGGTGCCATCATCGGCGGATCTGACGATACCGCCGAAGCCAAAATGCGCATCATGCGCGAATGCGGCATCATGGTCGCCGACAGCCCCGCGGACATTGGCAAGACCATGGTCGAAGCCATGAATAAATAAATTCCACACGAATCTTATGAAAGGCGGATTAGCAAATTATTTGTTAATCCGCTTTTTCATTTATGCACTATGAAATGTTTCGACATCCTATTCAGGAACAGCTCGGTTGACAACCGACAGGACTCCGGCTTCTCCTATCTGACAAGTGTACGCTTGAAAACCACCACACATCGAAGTACTGATCAAAATAACGTTCCAGGTGAGCATTTGAACAAAACTCATTAACTTTTCACATGAAACATCTAGTCGCTGCAGCCCTGATCACATTGATGATGACCGCTTTGCAAGCCCAAAAAAAACCCATGGACAAATACACGGCCGCCTGGAAAGAAGTGGAAACACTGGTGGAAAAAAAGAACCTTCCAGAGTCCGCACTTCGGGAAACCAAGAAAATCTATGGTTGGGCAAAGAAAGAAGGGAATGAACCGCAGGAACTGAAGGCCTTGGTATACATGCAAACACTTTCCAGGACAAACACCGAAGATGGTGATGTTTCCGGCATCCTCATGCTACAGAAGGAATTGCGCACCGCCACCGGAAATAAAAAATCCCTTCTGCATAGCATCCTAGCTTCCGCCTACTGGCAGTATCTGCAGGAAAACCGCTGGAGTCTGTATGACCGTAGCCAAACAATTGAAAAGTCCGGTGACATTCGTACATGGACCATAAAAGATCTGCACGATGAGATCGGGCTGAACTTCCTGAAATCGATTTCCAACAAAAAAGCCCTGCAGTCAGTGCGCGTCAGTGCATACGACCCGCTCATCATAAAAGGCAACCAACGACGACTCCGGCCGGTATTGTACGATCTGCTGGCACAGGCCGCTTTGAAATATTTCAGCGATAATGAAAGAGACCTCACCAGCTACGCTGGGAGCTTCTTGATCGATGATCCCGCAGCTTTCGCGCCTGCTGCCACATTTTCCACTCATCGTTTCGACCTCAGTGATGAATCATCACTGAAGGCCAAGGCGGTGAGCATCTATCAGGAACTCATCCGCATGCATCTGGCAGATAA
>CAJBPC010000009.1 GCA_903957405.1 uncultured bacterium
ATATTCAAAAGACAAAATAGAATATCTTCCACTTCGTCCATTTTAGGGCGCTGGTTCACACTCAGGATGTCTTCCACTAAGAGGTAATGCACTCCGAAGATTTCACAAACTTTCTCAATTTCTGTTTTTTTAAGTCCGTCAATATTGATCCAACTAAGCCGGTTATTATTTTTAAATTTCAGACAGTCTTCTACATTATTTGAGTGCATCTCTTCCAAACTGTCCGAATCGAAGTCATAAATCATTACAGAGATGTCTTTGGCCTCTTCTCGTATTGGAATCACCGTTGGGTTCACATCAAGAATTTCCTTTGTTCTTTTTGAAGTAAAAAGGTTTTCTACACCCAATATCTTTAAATATTGCCCTTTAATCATATCTTACTTTTACGAGGAAAAATTACACAATAAATCGGTCATCTTTTTTATCTTTCTGACTATTACAACCAAAACCCTTGCTATGAGTTATTCTGTACGCATTGCCCTCATCGCCGCATTGGGCGGATTTCTTTTTGGGTTTGAGACTGCTGTGATTTCTGGAGCAGAACAAACCATTGAAAAGCTATGGGATTTGACACCGAACCAGCTTGGTTTGACTGTTGCTTCGAGTCTTTTTGGTACCGTATTAGGCTCATTAATAGCCGGTTTCCCTGCTCAACGATATGGACGAAAGCAGACTTTGTTCTTGATTGGACTTATGTATGTGATATCGGCTCTTGGTTGTTCCATTTCAACAGGACTTCTAGGATTTATTTTTTTCCGGTTCATTGGAGGCGTTGCTGTTGGAGCATCATCAGTTGTTGGACCCATGTATATTTCCGAGATATCTCCAGCGAAAATGCGAGGCAGGTTGGCGGGATCATTCCAGCTGAATATTGTTTTGGGTATCCTTCTAGCCTATATTTCAAATTATTTTTTTGCAACATCCGGAGAAAATTCGTGGAGGTGGATGCTTGGGATAATGGTTATTCCGGCTGGTCTTTATGCGATATTAGTGAGGTCAATTCCCGAATCTCCGAGATGGCTCATTTTGAATAACATGATCGACAAAGCGATACCTGTTATGAACAAAATTGGTGAGGTTGATCCTCATCAGGCCATAGCTGACATAAAAGCATCTATAAGCGAAAAAAAAGAACATCTTTTTCAATCGAAGTTCATAAAACCCATAGTGTTCGCCGTGATTTTGGCAATGTTCAATCAGTTATCAGGCATAAATGCCATCATCTATTATTCTAAGCGAATATTCGAGATGGCTGGATTTGATACGTCTAACGCCTATCTTCAATCCATTTATATAGGTGCAGCCAATCTATTATTCACTTTGCTAGCGATGACATTGATAGATAGATTTGGTCGAAAGAAACTTCTTCTGATCGGTTCTGTAGGCATGATTTTTTTCCTTGGGCTTACTGCATTTGCATTTCGAACACCGGGTGTTACAGATTCCAATGTGGTTTGGTATCTCATAGGGTTTATTGGTTTTTTCGCATTTTCCCAGGGAGCTGTTATTTGGGTGTTCATTTCTGAAATATTTCCAAATTCTGTACGGTCGCAAGGTGGGTCTTTGGGCAGTTCTACACATTGGATCATGGCTGCTATAATATCTTATGCTTTTCCAGTGATTGTTAAAAGCACTCCTGAAGGTGGATATTATTCATTTCTTTTTTACACTGTCATGATGGTACTTCACCTGCTTTTTGTTTGGAAGTTTCTTCCAGAGACAAAGGGAAAAAGTCTTGAAAAGATTCAGGAGGAGTTGGGCATTTCCAAGGGGTAGATTTCTTTTCAATGCAACATCGATTTCGCTTTCTCAAGATCTTCAGGTGTATCGATGCCAATGCCCGTAAAAGAAGTTTGTACCATTTTTATACTGATTCCGTTTTCGAGATATCGAAGTTGTTCTAGTTTTTCAGATTGTTCTAAAATGCCCATTGGCCAATTTGTGAAACGAATAAGGGTATCTTTTCGGAAACCGTATACCCCGATATGTCTGAAATATTCAGTTGTCGTGTAGGCATTACGATTATACGGTATTGCTGATCTGCTGAAATACAGGGCATTTTTATAGATATCACAAACCACTTTTACGATGTTTGGATTATCGATTTCGATGCGTTCTGTGATTTTTTGCATGAGGGATGCCACTTGAACTTCTTTTTCAGTAAAAACCTGTAAAAGATCTTCCAGAGGCTTTTTCTGAATGAAAGGTTCATCCCCTTGAACATTGACTACAACATCTACATCAAGGTCTTTTATTGCTTCTGCGATACGGTCACTTCCACTTTCGTGATGGCCTGCACTCATCTTCACAAGCCCTCCTAATGATGCGATCTCATTAAATATTATTGGACTATCTGTTACCACCCAGACTTGATCAAATAGTCCGGTTGCCATGGTGTTTTCATATGTATGACGAATCACCGTTTTGTCGCCTAGTTGTTGCATGAGTTTTGCCGGAAAACGCGTAGCGGCATAACGAGCAGGAATGACAGCAAAAGCAATCATCTATATTCTTAGTATTAGTTAGTGAGATGCGGAGGCTTATGAATCCTTTAGCCTGTTGAATGGTTGTTTCATGAGGGAGACAAAGTCTTCATCCTTTTCATTGGGATAGTAGCGATCAAGTCCGTATTTTATTTTTCTTGGTTCAAGTGTCAAGAATGTACCAAGTAGACGGTCCCAGATTGAAAAAACCGCGCCGTAATTGCTATCGGTATAAGGTTGTTTCCAGTGATGGTGGACTTTATGCATATTTGGTGAAACGAGGAAATAGCTGAGGACATGATCCAACCATTTTGGCAGACTGATATTGGCATGTGTAAAGCCAGTAATGGCAACGAGTAGGGTTTGAAATATCATTACTGCATACATTGGGGCGCCGGAAATGAAAATTCCTATAAAAAAGAATACACCCCTCCAGACACTTTCCAATGGATGGTGACGTAGCCCCGTTGTCACATCTACATTATTATCGGAATGATGCACAAGGTGGAAGCGCCAAAACAGTGGAACTTTATGTTCTATAAAATGACAAAGCCAACCAGCAAAAAAATCCATTGTTAAAGCCGAAATAACAATTGTCATCATGAGACCAGATCCGAGCCAGTGAACCAAGCCGAATTGGTTGGAAGCTGTCCAGTCTGAAATTTTTAAAATAAAAATG
>CAJBPC010000010.1 GCA_903957405.1 uncultured bacterium
ATGCCTTTGAGATCGGTACGGAGCTGCGTTTTCTGAATAACAGAATTGGGCTTGACCTGACTTATTACAACAGCACGACGCGTAATCAGATTCTGAATATCCCGCTTTCCTTGACAAGTGGATATGGAAGCCGGAGCATTAACGCAGGAAAGATCAGGAATTGGGGATACGAGGCGATGTTGAATTTTCAGGTCATTCGGTCCAAGAGTTTGAAATGGACGACCGATATCAATTTCAGTGCTAATCGCAGCAAGGTCATTGAGCTTCGGGATGGGCTTACCAATTTCCTAATGGCGAGCCGGTCAGTAACTGTGGAAGCCAGGGTGGGAGAGCGCATGGGAGATTTATATGGGATAGGTTTTGCAAGGGTTCAGAATTCGGATCCTACAGCGGCATATTACGATGCTTCCGGCAAGTTTGTCGGGCAAATGGTTTTTGATGCCGGAAATGGCAGGCCTATCAGGACAACGAACAGGATCAAACTCGGCAATTACAATCCTGATTTTTTGTTTGGGATCATGAACAGTGTCAATTACAAGGGAGTCAATTTCAGTTTTCTGTTTGATATCCGCAGTGGTGGGGAGCTTTACAGCCATACCCAGACGGTCGGTCGTGAGGGAGGAATCATCGTTGAGACGTTGGAAGGGCGTAAGGATGGGTATGATCTGACAAAGGACGGCAATGGTGTTATCGGCCAGGGTGTCGTATTCGTTAATGGTGCGCCATCAGTCAACACCAAGAAGGTTTCTGCGAGGGAATGGCATACGGCCTGGACGGGCGGCAGGGGTATAGCAGAGGGTGTCATGTACGATGCATCTTTCATAAAACTGAGGGAGCTTCAGATAGGTTATACGATTCCTGACAAGGTCTGGGGCAAGTTGCCTTTCAGGGGTGTTAATATTTCGTTTGTGGGTCGAAATCTTTTCTTATGGGATCGCGTACCCCATGTTGATCCTGAGAACATGAGCTACAGTGGCGGCACAGCACTACCGGGAATCGAATTCATGGCTTTGCCGAGTGCACGCAGTTATGGATTCAATATTCGTGTGAAACTCTAATACATCAACGTTTAAAATCTTCTCACATGAAAAGTATATCATACATCATCATAATTTGGAGTTCATTATTAATGTTTTCCTGTACCAAGGACTTCAGCACTATCAACACCGATACGAATGTGCCTACCACTGTTACGCCCGACTTGTTGCTCAGCGGAGTCATTCGGGGTGTGATGTCAGATAACGTCGGCATAGCATGGGGTATCGGCAATCTGGTTGCACAATACAACGCAAAAATTCAGTTCGTGAACGAGGACAGGTATCTGTGGAACGAGCAAAATGGCGTATGGAACAATACATACGGTAATTATCGCAATTTACAGAACATCCTTTCGATGATGGATGGTGATCAGCGTAATACATATTACGGAGTAGCACTAGTGCTGAAGGCCTATTTATTTGAGCGGCTCACGGCTGCGTACGGGGATGTTCCCTATACGGAAGCTGGAAAGGCGAAGTTAGACGGTACTTATTCACCGAAGTATGACAAGCAGGAGGATATCTATACCGCGATACTTTCAGATCTGAAAAAGGCAAATGAAGTACTCGCAATCAGTACAAATCCGATCGGTGGAGACATGTTGTATAACGGCGGTTCATCGGCCATCATAAAATGGCGTCGGTTGGCAAATTCACTTCGCATTCGTTATTTGATGCGCATCTCCAATAAGAAAAGCGTGTCATCCGAATTACAGGCCATTATCTCGGATCCGGTAAACAACCCGGTATTTACAAGCAACGCTGACAATGCCGAATTGAAATATCTTTCGCAATCGCCCAATCAGTGGCCGTTGTACGATGCCCGTGTTGGATCTTTTGACGAGATACGAGTTAGTAAGACCATGAGTGACCGTCTTTCTGCAATCAACGATCCCAGGCTGGCCGTATTCGGAAGGCCGTCGCAAAAGTCAATTGCCAATGGGAAGCCCGTCATAGAGGGTATACCGAACGGACTTGGGGATGTGCCTGCGTTGAATTACAACGGTGGTCCACAGGGTGTTTCACGGGTCGGTTATACATTCGCATGTCTGGTCTGCAACGATGCCGGGCAAGCGTCCCCCGATCCCACTGCTCCCCGGGCCATCATGATGACGTATTCTCAGTTGCAGTTATTGCTTGCCGAAGCCAGGGAGAGAGGCTTAATCTCTACCGGGGATGCAGCAACCTTTTATAACAATGGGATACAGTCGAATTTTGATTATTGGAGAGCTCTTGTACCATCTTCTTACGGAATCGACATGAATGTCCCTGCAAGTTATTTTACGCAATCTGCTGTCTCATATACTGGCACAAGTGCTGAGAAGCTTGAGCGGATACATTTTCAAAAATGGATCGCCAATTATTTCACAGCTCTTGAAGGGTGGTTCGAGTGGAGGCGTGTGGGCGTGCCTGCGATCGTTCCAGGCCTCAACAACCTTAATGGTGACAAGGTTCCTGTGAGGTTCATCTATCCGGTCATCGAGCAATCACTGAACGGGGATAACCGAAAAGAAGCCGTATCAAGACAGGGTGGTACCGATGACATCAACACGCGGATGTGGCTTATCAAGTAAAAATAATTCACTGATTTTTCTTCTCATATAGCAATCCACAAGAGCCCCTATTTCCATAGGGGCTCATTTCGGTAATTTTATTACCATATAAATCGGAAGGACATGAGGCATCTTATATTATTTATTTTATTCACCACCTTGTTTGTTTCTGAGCATTTCGCACAGCAGCGATACATGTTGGAAGTCCCTGGAAGGGATTCTTTTTCAGCTTTAAGGCCTGGAGGGATATCGGTATTACCGAGTGGGCGGTTTGTCAAGCCGGCGGGGGATCTGCGTTTGATCACACATGACCCATTCGGAATGACCCTGTCACAGGATGGGAAACTGGCCGTAACACTGCATGATGGGGTATTGACCCTTATGTACCTTGATTCGGACACCACCATAAGGGTTCCTGATTATCAAGGCCGGATTCCATCGCCATTCAAAAAAGGATCCCTGATGGGTGCCTCTTTTCATAAAGATAACAGGACGGTTTTCTTGAGCGGAGGTGATGCGGGTACCGTCATTGCTTTTGATTGCAGGACACTGAAGGTCATACGCACGTATGACCTGAATGGCAGAAGCGGTGACAGTTTATATGCGGATAGTTTTTCATCGGATCTTTTATACAATGAAGCAAAAAATGAGTTGCTGGTGCTTGACCAGGCCAACTATCGACTGGTTCGGATCGATTTGAGCACAGCGCTTGTAAAAGCATCGATCGCTACGGGTCGGTTGCCCTTCGGCCTTGCTTTATCGCAGGATAAAAACACGGCGGTTATTGCAAATGTGGGCATGTATGCGTATCCAATCGTGAAAGGCATGACGAAAGCGAATATGGACAGCATGATGATCTTACAGCATCCATATGGGCATAATACACCGGAGTCGATCAATGGCACCGTGATTGACAGGAAGAATATACCCGGTGTCGGAGATCCAAATGCTTTGGAGTCGATGAGCGTATATACAATCGATTTGAATAGCAATTCTGTAATGGCCAGGATTAAAACCGGGCTGCGTGTCGGTGAGATGATTGATGGTGCAGAAGTCATCGGAGGCTCCAGTCCCAATAGCATTGCCATTCATCATCCTTTTGCATATGTCACCAATGCGACAAATGACAACATCAGTGTGATCGATTACACAAAAGGTACAATCATTCGTCATATACCGATCCGAGTGAATGAAGAACTTGACAAATATCGTGGGCTTCTTCCTTTCGGCATAACGATTTCCCGCGATGGCAGAAAGCTCTATACCGCACTGCTCGGGTTCAATGCGGTTGCCGTCATTGATACCCGAACCGACAAGACACTTGGTCTCATTCCGACAGGATGGGGACCAACCCGTGTGCATTTATCGCCTGATGAAAAAAAATTGTATATCACCAGTTGCCGTGGCCTGGGTGCCGGTCCAAATGGTGGACGGTCCTTCGTGTCGCCAGAGCAGGGCACCTATGTAGGTGATATCCAGCTTGCCAGCTTTCAGAAGCTTGATAATCCCGATAACAATCAGTTAAATAGATATACGGAAGATGTGCTTTCGTACACGTTTGCGAAAACTACTATTTCAGATACGAAGAATCCACTGCCTTCTTTTCCGGGTGAGCGCAGCAGTCCGATTCGGCATATTGTCTATATCACGAAAGAGAACAGGACTTATGATGAGGTCTTGGGTCAGTTGCACTCAGGTAAGGGGGATTCCACATTGTCGAGGTTTGGCATGAATGTGGATGTGAAAGTGAGGAGAAAAGTGAGTACTGACATTGGGAAATTTGAAGCAGATTCTGTGGTCTTGCGGCAAGCCAATATCTCCCCCAATCACCATAAGATTGCCGGACAGTTTTCCTTCTCGGATAATTTTTATTGTGACAGTGATGCTTCCATCCACGGGCATCATTGGATGATGGGTGTCATACCGAATGAATGGGTAGAGGTGAATTCGAATACTAGCAAGACCGCTGATTTCTTTTCTCCGGCTCCGGGCCGCAGGTTTCCCGGATCCACGGGAAGTATGGATCCTGAGGATTTTGCCGAGACGGGCGGCTTGTGGGAGGCTCTGGAAAGGAAAGGTGTTTCATTTTATAATTTCGGTGAAGCGAATGAGACGGCACATGTAAGGGAGGCATGGTCTGATACGTCAACGGGAGCAGGACACGCCGTCATGGTTCCCATGCAGAAAGCACTTCATGCGCGAACGAGTCATGATTATGCCGGGTATAACATGAGCATCCCTGATCAGTTCAGGATGGAGCAGTTCGAACGTGTGTTCACGGATAAGTGGCTTTTGGGCAAGGAGGAATTGCCATCGCTGATCACTGTTCAAATCCCCAATGACCACACGGCATCTCCTAGACCGGAAGACGGATATCCTTACGTGCACAGTTATGTGGCGGATAACGACCTAGCATTGGGGAGGATACTTCATTTTCTTTCTAGGACACCTTATTGGAAGAACATGCTTGTGGTCATCACCGAAGACGACCCACAAGGCGGCGTCGATCATATTGATGCACACAGGAGCATCCTTCTGATGGCCGGGCCATTCGTTAAGAAGGGGCATGTGTCCAGTGTCCACGCGAATTTCGGTTCCATCCTTAAATTGATTTACAATATTCTTGGTGTGCCATATGTGAACCAATATGATGTGACCGCATCTCACCTCAGCGACTTTTTTACTGACGTACCCGATTACAGTACATACAGCCTAGAGTTTCCTGATAAAAGGGTCTTTGACCCCACAAAAGCCATGCAACGTTACAATCGGGATATCGACTGGAGGAAAATACAGCAAGGTCCCATGATGGATGATGAAAAAGATCAGCGATCGAGGCATTATAATCAGAATAAATGAAAGCAGAATCCCCATTCGGATCGGTGCGGAATGGAAATGCATATGGATGCATTGCGTGAAGTGACCGGGAAGATGGATATTGGGTGAATATTGACGAGGGCCGGTTGTAAAAACAACTGGCCCTCTTTGTAATGCTGAAAGTCTATTTCAGCACTGAAAAAAATCGAATCAATTCCTAAAGAACCATCTCGTCGTTTCATACAAAGGAATGAGTTCAATATGAATTGGG
>CAJBPC010000011.1 GCA_903957405.1 uncultured bacterium
AGAATGCCCATTCTATATCTGCCGGGTTGATGGCGATTTCGATGGTATCGTCGATGAGGGGATATACATACACCGACGCAAAAGATGTGTGTCGTCGTGCGTTGCTGTCGAATGGAGATATGCGCACCAAGCGATGGACACCGCTCTCCGCCTTCAAAAAACCATATGCAAAAGGACCATCGAATTGCAGGGTGCATGTCTTTATACCGGCACTGTCGCCATCCTGCCAATCCAGTTCAGACACATTCCAGCCCTGCTTCTGTCCATACATGCGGTACATCCGAGCCAATATCTCTGCCCAATCCTGGCTTTCGGTTCCACCGGCGCCGGAATTGATCTGCAGGACACCCGGCAACTCGTCTTCCGGCTGGTTGAGGGTGCTCTTGAATTCTGCCTCTTCGAGCTTCTTCAGCGCAAGGTCATAGGCTGCACGAACGTCTTCTTCCGTCCCCTCTCCTTCTTTCCAGAACTCGAAAAGCACGGCAAAATCCTCCACTGACGCTTCGGTTTCATCGAATAGCCTCAACCAATACTCGTTCAGTTTGATGGTCTTCAGGATCTCCGTGGCACGCTTATTATCGTCCCAAAAACCTGCTGAAAGAGATAACTGCTTGTCTTCGTTTACTTTATATTGTCGATTAGCGACGTCAAAGAAACCTCCTCAGGACGAGCACACGGTCCCTCATAGCCTTAATGTATTCTGTAGTCATAGCCCGCAAAGTTAATGCCTGAACTCCAAATGACATCGTAAAAAATGCAATTTTGGTGTGAAACTATACGGGCAGGTTAAGAACTTTTAACATTGGTTTTTGTTACTCGTATGTCCTATTTCAAGGACATAAAAAACGATACATGGTTCAGGCGTATAATTTTTTGGCTTCATGGCAGTTATTTCCTGAGAAAGGATCATACGAACTTGGCGAACGCCCCCGTTCAGGCACCTACAGGATTCATACCATCGGCAACGAACCTGCTCTTTCGATGGATGCGAACTGGGTCAATATTCAGGGGCAGGCTTTTTCATCCCGGTTCACCCTTATCCCCGACGGACAGCTGCGCAATGTGGAGTACATGGACAGCAGCGCTGATGTTGTTGGACAATTCCTCGACGGGAGCCGTTTTGAAACTCGGTTTACAAAGGGAGAACAAGAGCTCCTTCACCTGTTGTACGAGATCATGCCGAATGGGTATTTACGGATAACCCACAAATCCTTAACCCCTGAGGGACAACCATATGTGAACGTTGAGTTCTATCATAAGCAGATGAGTGTTCTCCCCTATGCAGCCTCTGTTTCGGGGGCTGTCATCAAGCCTACGGAGGAAGGTGTTATTCGCCACAAGTCCCTTACGGCCATGGAGGAGCAAACAAACATGCAACTCGAACAGATTCGCAAACAGATAGAACTGCTTGCACTGCAGGCCCGGGAGATCCATAGTCGAAAAGAGCTTTCGCTCATCATCTATGGTGCAAGGCTGAATTTCAGCCCTGTCATCGGACATACGTATCACCTCTACGAGAAACATGATGACACCCATCTCCTTTCAATGATCAGTCCGGTTGAGTGGGGTGGCGGTGCTGGCCCTTTCAAAAGATGCATCGCCAGTGTGAAGTTGCTTGCGGATCATACATGGACGGAGGTGATATAAACCCTTCGGTGAATCCCATATATAAAAAACCCTGCCTAAAAGACAGGGTTTTTTATGTATAAGGCGGTTGTAACGGGATTTACTTCACTTCTTCGAACTCGGCATCTGTCACATTTTCAGAACCTTGTGCGCCTGCATTCGGCTGATTGTTCTCTGCCGGGCCAGATTCCTGGGTAGCATTGTACATATCCTGACTGGCTGCGGTCCAAGCGTCATTCAGCGTTTTTGTCGCAGCATCAATGGCGTTGATATCCTGCGACTTATGAGCCTCTTTGAGTTGTGTCAGGGCATTTTCAATGGCCGTCTTCTTGTCAGCGGGGATTTTTTCTCCGAACTCCTTGATTTGCTTTTCAGTTTGGAAAATCAAGCTGTCAGCGGCATTGAGTTTGTCTACTTTCTCCCGGGCTTCCTTATCCGCCGATTCATTGGCTTTGGCCTCATTCTTCATTTTTTCAATCTCTTCCTTGGTCAGACCGCTTCCAGCTTCGATACGGATTTTTTGTTCTTTGCCCGTGCCTTTATCTTTTGCACTGACATTGAGCATGCCATTCGCATCGATGTCGAAGGTCACTTCGATCTGCGGAACTCCACGAGGAGAAGGCGGGATGTTGTCAAGGTTGAATATTCCAAGAGTTTTGTTCTGGTTGGCCATCGGACGTTCACCTTGCAGTACATGGATCTGCACTCCCGGTTGGTTGTCTGATGCCGTGGAGAACACTTCGGATTTCTTCGAGGGTATTGTGGTGTTTGATGGAATCAATACCGTCATCACACCGCCCATGGTTTCGATGCCAAGGCTCAGCGGGGTTACGTCCAAAAGTAGGACATCCTTCACATCGCCGGAAAGCACTGCACCCTGAACACCTGCGCCGATAGCCACTGCTTCATCAGGGTTGACGCTTTTATTTGGTTTCTTACCGAAGAACTTTTCAACGATTTCCTGAACTTTTGGTATGCGGCTGGAGCCACCAACCAAAATGACTTCATCGATCTGTGAGAAAGACATGCCCGCATCTTTAAGCGCTTGCTCGCAAGGCTTGAGGCAACGCTCGAAGAGGTTGTCCGCCAGACTTTCGAATTTGGCACGGGTGAGTTTTTTCACGAGGTGCTTAGGCACACCATCGACTGCGGTAATATAAGGAAGGTTTATCTCTGTTTCGATCGAAGAGGAAAGCTCCACTTTCGCTTTTTCAGATGCTTCCTTCAAGCGCTGCAATGCCATTGGATCTTTACGTAGGTCGACGTTCTCTTCGGTTTTGAACTCTTGAGCAAGCCAATCCATGATCACCTTATCGAAATCATCACCACCCAAATGGGTATCCCCATTGGTAGATTTGACCTCGAATACACCATCTCCCAATTCAAGAACGGATATGTCGAAGGTTCCACCACCAAGGTCG
>CAJBPC010000012.1 GCA_903957405.1 uncultured bacterium
ATCGGTCATTTGCTTATTTGGAACGGCACAGGCACAACAGGACACCCTTCCGCCCTATCTGAAATCGAAGACCGTACCCGCTTTCCGGCTTTTGCTATCCGACAGCTCAACCCAGTTCACGCAGCGGAATCTCGAGGCTGGAAAGCCTGTGATGTTCATGCTCTTCAATCCTGACTGCGAGCATTGTCAGTTGCAGACCCGTTCCATCACATCCCGGATAAAGGAACTGGGCGACTTGCAGATCATCATGACCACATACCGCCCGATCGATAAGATCAGGAGTTTTCGCCAAGTTTTTCAATTGGACCAATACCCCAGCATCGTTACGGGCAGGGATACCGATTATTTTTTCGCTCCATTTTTCAGGGTGAAATCCATCCCGTTCCTGGCGATATACGGAAGGGACCGGCGGCTCATCAGTGTCTATGAAGGAAATGGCAACGTGGAGCGCATCAAAGATGCACTCAAGCAGGCCGGACAATAGTGGAAAAATCAAATGATGTCTGCGGAGGATGCCGTTCGGGATCTTTTAAAATTTTTGCATCTGCATAGGTCATGGCATACCTTTACGCATCGGTCGTCAAGCCTTTTTGACGACACCGTTTTCATCCGTTTTCAAACCAATTAAATCCCCATAGACATGAAAGTCACTGTAGTAGGAGCCGGTGCCGTGGGCGCCACTTGTGCTGATAACATCGCCCGTTCGGCCGTCTGTCAGGAACTCGTTTTACTGGATATCAAAGAGGGCCTGGCAGAAGGCAAAGCCCAGGACATGATGCAGACTGCTGCTTTACTGGGTTTCGACACCCGCATCACCGGAAGCACGAACGACTATTCGAAAACCGCCGGCAGTGATGTGGTGGTGATCACCTCAGGCATTCCGCGCAAGCCGGGCATGACCAGGGAGGAACTGATCGGAACGAACGCCAGCATTGTCAGGGGCGTTTGCGCGCAATTACTGCAGCATTCCCCGGAAGCCATCATCATCGTCATCAGCAATCCGATGGATACCATGACCTATCTGGCACTGCAGTCAACGGGACTTCCCAAGCACAGGATCATCGGCATGGGCGGAACGCTGGACAGCAGCCGGTTCAAATATCAACTCAGCCAGCATCTCGGGTGCAGTCCTTCAGACCTCAATGCCATCGTCATCGGCGGTCATGGGGATACGACGATGATCCCGATGATCAACCATGCGACATGGAACAGCATTCCCGTGACGGATTTCCTGACTGCGGACCAGCGGGAGCAGATCGTTACCGACACGATGGTCGGAGGCGCAACCCTCACCAAGCTCATCGGTACATCCGCATGGTATGCTCCCGGAGCTGCCGGAGCCGCCCTTGTCGCAAGCATCCTGCGTGACGAGAAGAAACTTTTCACCTGCTGCGTCAGCCTCGAAGGGGAATACGGACAGGAGGACATATGCCTTGGGGTACCCGTGATCATCGGGCGGAATGGTTGGGAGAAGATCCTCGACATGCAACTCAACGAAAACGAGCAAGCGCTATTCGCGAAAAGTGCCGAGGCCGTCAGGTCGATGAATGAAGTACTGAAGACATTGTGATTTTCGGGCCCCGCCGCAGTAGGGATGAGCAGGGAGTGGCAGTTCCGCCTGGAGAGCGGCATTTAGTAATCGGCATCCCCGGGTGCCACGGAACATAACATCCCCGTCATCGATTGGCTGCTGCGGCTATCGCGTCCAGATCCATCTTGTTCATACAATCAAAATGCCCTTTGGGGCATTTTTTTGTGCCGTAGTTCGAGCAAGGCTGGCAGGAAAGTCCGGGTACCAGAAAGTTC
>CAJBPC010000013.1 GCA_903957405.1 uncultured bacterium
AACCTTCTCCAAAAGTTCCGGTATAGGCTGAATAAACACACCGACCTGCAATATTCTTTTACGTATGCGGGCACCAGTGACGCACCCAGGTATGACCGACTGATCCAATACCGCCAGGGCAAACTCCGCTATGCTGAATGGAACTACGGCCCAATGATCTGGCGCATGCATCACCTTCAACTCGTGCACAGTAAAAAAAACCCATACTACGACAAGTCAAGGCTGATCATTGCATATCAGGACTATGATGAAAGCCGTACCGAACGAACGCGAAACGATACCAGAAGAAACCTTCAGTCCGAAAAAGTCAGGGGCTTGAACATGAATTGGGATGCACAGAAAATAATCAAAAAAGGCGAGATATTCTATGGCATGGAGCATGTTCTCAATAAGGTATATTCCACCGGAAATTCTGAGAATATCTTGAACGGGATAAGACAAACCCTACCGGGAAGATACCCGGATGGCAGCAGTTGGACATCCTCCGGGGCCTATGGGTCTTACAAGGTGAATCCGGGTATCCGCACAACTTTCAGTTCCGGCCTTCGATACACATACGGAACGCTGTTCTCCACATTCGATACGCTGTATCAGGCATATCCATTTCGTGAAGCAGATATCCATTCCGGTGGATTGACCGGCTCTGCAGGAATGGTATTCAGACCAACCGACAGCTGGCAGTTGAACCTGAATGTATCGACCGGTTTCAGATTTCCGAATGTCGACGATGTAGGAAAAACCTTCGAAAGTACGCCTGGCAGCCTGACGGTACCTAACCCAGCCCTCCGATCAGAATACGCATGGAACGCTGAAGCTGGCTTGGTCAGAGAGATAAAGGACCGTTTCAAAATGGAGGTTACAGTCTTTTTCACAAAACTCAACCATGCCATTGTAAGACGCCCCTTCCAGCTCAACGGATCAGACAGTGTCTATTTCCAGGGTGATTGGCTGGCGGTCGAAGCCCTTCAAAATACGGCATTTGCAAAAGTTTGGGGATTACAAGCTGCGATCGAGACAAGGATTTTCAAAAAACTGGTGCTGCAAAGCCAGGCCAACCTGATCAAAGGCAGCGAAACAGATGACTACGCAAATGGACAGGTCCCTCTCCGTCATGCTCCTCCTTTCTATGGACAGACAAATATCAGATATCGCTCAAAAAAAATTTGGATGGAATTGTCGTTGGTGTATAACGCGATGGTCCGCAATAAAGATCTTCCGCCGTCAGAACAAGCAAAACCCCATCAATACGCAAAGGACATCCAGGGCAATCCTTTTTCCCCGGGTTGGCATACGCTCAATTTGAGAAGCAGTTATCAGATTTCAGCGGGACTTTCGATGACAGCTGCTTGGGATAACCTCACCAACCAGCGCTACCGCCCTTTTTCTTCTGGAATCGTATCTTCTGGAAGCAATCTGATCTTCTCAATCAAGAAAACCTTTTAGGAAAATGAAAGATATCTCAGGCATTGCAGCCAATACAAGGACCCACAGAAAGCTTCACCGCTGGTTCGGGTCGGTGATGGTGATCCTTTTATTGGTTGTTTCCGGAACCGGACTTTTATTGGGATGGAAAAAGAATAGCAACGGATTCCTTCTTGCAGAAAATCGACAGGGTACCAACACTGATATGTCCAGTTGGCAATCCATGGATTCCCTCCACCGATCTGCCATAAGACTATTGCGTGATAGTGTGGATCCTGCACTCTCCCGCTCGACCGACCGCATTGATGTGAGACCAGATAAAGGAATGGTCAAATTCACTTTTAAAGGACATTTTCACGCCATTCAAATAGATGCTGCAACCGGGCATATGCTTTCAGTAGAAATTAGACGAGCTGACTGGATAGAGAAATTGCATGATGGATCCATCCTTGACCATTATATGGTTTCTGACGGGCAGCCGTTTAAACTGACTTACACGACGATCACTGGAACTGGGCTGATGCTTCTTTCTTTCACAGGATTCTGGCTATGGTACAACCCGCGAAGGATCCGTAGGAGAAAAGAGAAGTCAGCAGGAATAAAAAAAACCTAATGGGTGGTGTACGACAGATTACAGGAATCATAATTAGATCAGATGCAGCTTCGTGATTCAAAAAATTGTCTTAATTTGAGTGAAACCACTTGCAATTCATGACGGAAGAAGCAATGATAAAGGGTTGCATCTCCAACGATTCAGCCGCCCAGCAGGAAATGTATTCGCGTTTCAGTCCCAAAATGCTATCAGTATGTTACCGATACGCAAAGAGTCGGGAGGATGCGGAGGATATGTTGCAAGAAGGATTCATCAAAGTATTCATGCAGATCAAACAATTCCAGCACAAGGGGGCATTGGAAGGTTGGGTAAGAAAAATCGTAGTGCATACCTGCATAAATAACCTTAAGAAGAACCGCAAGTTCAGCGATAGTGTCGACATCATACATGCAAATAGTATTCCGCTTCGAGAGGATGCCATTCCATCGATCCTGCAGGCAAAGCAGGTAGTGGAATGCATCAGAATGTTGCCCTTGGGGTATAGAACCGTACTGAATTTATTCGCCATTGAAGGATATTCGCATAAGGAGATCGGTCATATGCTTGAGATAGAGGAAAGTACCAGTCGCTCGCAATATACAAGGGCAAAAGCCATGCTTGAAGATATTCTGGTACGTAAGAAGATCATGCCGATACCAAGAGAAAAAGCAAAATGGGTCAGCAATTCACTTGGAAAAGCCTGAAAAAACAGACAGTATTGCTCATCATGATTTGACGAGAAATAGAAATGGACAAAGATTTTTTTGAAGAGGGATTAGAAGATTATCTGCGGGAAAAGACTGATGAATTCAGGCTTTATCCTTCTGATAAAGTGTGGGAAGGTTTGCAAAAAAAGATGCATCCATCCCGCAAGTGGCCCTATTTTGCCGGAGCTGCTATCTTATTCGGCATGGGTTTGGCAACTGGTATGCTCATCAATAATGATAGCATTTACACTAATTCAAAAGATATTCCCGGTAATGAATTGAGGAATCAGAAAGATCTGAAATCAACCGACTTACCCGTGAATGAATGGAAGGACGTGTTGATAAGTTCAGGATCACCCTCCAATATGTCAGATCAACCCCAAAACGGGGATTTGTCATCAACCAAAACATTCAAGCAGGCTTCTGTAAGATCTTTCAACAACAACGGGAGTTCCTTCTTATCAATGTTCAACCCCGGAGT
>CAJBPC010000014.1 GCA_903957405.1 uncultured bacterium
CCATAAAGGATCGGATCGACACCGAAATACCGGCGCATCACTTCTATCACCTGTGGATCCAATGCGATTTTTCGAATCGCATCACAGGTAAGATGCAGGTTTTCAAAACGGTCTCCTGACTTCCCGTCAATAAAGCTCAGGATCTCTTCCACAACTTCGGTGTCGATGTTGAAAATTCCTGAAAATCCTGAAGATAACAAGTTGTCAGAGGCCAGTGAAACATCGAGTCCTGAGGTGCACGACTCTGCATTTGATTGAAGATGGCGGTTCTGTGCAAGGGCTGTGGCTTTTCTCAATAGGTAAGGTCTTAAAGGACCGAGATAGTAGATTGAATTTATGCTCCTGACAGCTGCACGAAGCATTTTGAATTTTAGGATCATCTCTTGAGTTTGGCAGAAAAAAAGGACTTACAACAGGTGATAAAAGATCACGAAATTATAGGGTTTTTTTGACATATACTGGAACAGCAAAAATCGCAACGTTGATATAGCAAAAATAGAATTGATACAACAGGTCATACATTCAACCAACGCATCAACCATCATAAAAACTTAAGCTGCTATGCGGTTCCTATTGGGAAACCCGATCAGGAGACTTCTGGGATGGTCAGCACAAGGCCATCGTGAGCGATATCCATGCCGGGGGGCAGATATCGGGAGACTTCATCATGAAGCCCGAGCTGGTGGCTGATATGGGTGAATAAGGCACGGGGCACTCCAAGATCCCTTGCGATTTCGATGGCTTCCTCCAAGTTGAAATGTGAGATATGCTTTTCTTTTCGGAGGGCATTAAGCACAAGTACTTCTGACCCCCGGATCTTTTCCCTTTCATCCGCATCTATGCGATTGGCATCGGTGATGTACGTAAAATTCCCGATTCGAAAACCGAGCACCGGCATCTTCATATGCCAGACACTGATGGGAATTACTGGAATGCCGCTTGCGAAAAAGGGCTCATCACCGATCACGTGCAGGTCGAGTTCGGGGATACCCGGATAACGCGTATCCGTGAAGGCGTAGTAATAATCTCGTCGGAGAGCCTCTTCGGTCAATGCATTGGCATAGATATCCATGGCTTTCCCGGAGAATAAGTTGAAAGCCCTGACATCATCGAGCCCGGCGATATGATCTTTATGGGGGTGGGTGAAAAGGATTGCGTCCAGCTGTCGGACATCGGTGCGGAGCATTTGATATCGGAAATCAGGACCGGTATCGATCACGATGCGCACCCCATCTGTTTCGATCATTACACTGCTTCGCAAGCGGGTGTCTTTGGGGTCGGCCGATCTGCAGACCCTGCAGCCGCAGGCGATCATGGGGACTCCGCTGCTGGTACCGGTGCCGAGGAATGTAACGCGCAATGGGAGAATATTTTTTTCAGCCGAGTAAAAAATCCGATTCAAAGTGGATTGATATCCACACAAAGATACCTTAGAATGCCCGTCCAGCTGGAATCAGGCCACCCAATACCCGTGACCACGATCATTCCTCGTTTGCCTGGTCAGCCAGTTTACCCATCAGCTCTTCGTAGAGTTTCCGGCTTCCAGGTGTCAGTGCCTCAGGATTGATGGATAATGTGGGCAATAGGTCTATCAGCGTATTGATCCTTCCTTCCAATGGCAGGAATTTATTGAGTACTACGACTTTCTTTGCTTCAAGGATGCAATAGCCGCTTTGAAAGGACCCTCGTTCATATCGGATGATGTATCCGGACTCCTCAGCAATCTTTTCGATCTTGTCTAATGAGGATGCATTCAAGCGGATAGCCATTCAGGATTCGTTTTGTCAAAATTACAAAAAGCATACGGCGAAGAAGGCTCCACTTGTGAAACTTGTTGACATGTTCAACACTGAATGTGCATAAATGCGTGTCATCACTCAGAGGCTCACACCCCGTTTCCATGGTATGAAATCATCCTGATTCAGCAATACGGCTTTGGGGATCACATCACCGCTGGCCGCTCGGATGCAATAATCCAGAATCTCCTCCCCCATTTCTTCGATGGTCTTCTCCCCATCGATCACCGGACCGCAATCGATGTCTATGATATCTCCCATGCGTTTGGTGAGGGTGCTATTGGTTGAAACTTTAATCGTTGGGCAGACGGGATTTCCGGTCGGTGTTCCGAGTCCTGTAGTGAAGAGGATGAGTGTGGCACCGCTTGCAGCCTTTCCTGTCGTGGCTTCGACGTCGTTACCAGGAGTGCATACAAGGCTGAGGCCGGGTTTTGTAGCAGGTTCAGTATAATCCAACACATCCACGACTGGAGAACTGCCACCTTTCTTGGCAGCACCAGCGCTTTTGATGGCATCTGTTATGAGTCCGTCACGGATATTTCCTGGAGAAGGATTCATGTGAAAACCAGAGCCCACTCGCTCCGCCTCCTGGCTATAGTCTTGCATGAGGCGGATGAATTTCGAAGCGGTTTCTTTGGATACGGAACGATCGACGAGTTCC
>CAJBPC010000015.1 GCA_903957405.1 uncultured bacterium
ACGACAGCGCGTCCAACAAACGCGGACTCTCTTACTGGGATTCCATAAGGCCGCTACCCCTTATCGCGGAGGAGCTCAATGACTTTCGCAGAAAAGACAGCCTGGAGACTTTGCGGGAAGATCCCGCTTACCTCGACTCACTTGATAAGCGACAGAACAAGCTGACCGCAGTGGGCTTCCTGCTCAACGGACAAACCATGCTGCGCAGGAAGGATGATATCTCCTGGTCATATGATCCCCTGCTCAAAACCCTCGGCTTCAACACGGTGGAGGGATGGTTGGTGCGGTTGTCCGGTACCGTTAGTAAGGGACTTTCTGGAAACAGAAGGCTCTCGCTCACGCCGACCCTTCGATATGGCTTTACGAACCGGCATCTCAACGCCTCCCTGAGATCGAATTACCAATGGGGTGGGAACATGACAAACAATCTGTCGGTCTCCGGCGGGAAGCGCGTCATACAGTTCAACAACACAAATCCCATTCCTCAGCTGATGAACAGCGTGAACACGCTCTTGTATGGTCACAACTACATGAAGATCTATGAGACGAAGTACCTGGATATCCGGTACACGAAAGGGATAGGGGCCGGCTTCACCTTCAGGGGCGGAATACAGTTCCAGGACCGGCTTCCGCTGGAGAATACTGACACGACCACATATTGGGGCCGCAATAAGTCGGAGGTCAGCTTCACGCCGAACTACCCACAGGAGATAAGCCCGGTGAATATCACACCTCATCAGGCACTTGTGGCGTCGTTCTCGCTCACCTATCGGCCCGGCAGCAAATACATCGAATACCCGGATCGCAGGTTAAACGTTGCCTCCAAAAGCCCACTGTTCGAACTGTCATTCTACAAGGGCATACATCGCTTACTGGGTAGCGATGTGGACTACGGAAGATGGAGGTTCTCGGTCACCGATAACCTAAACTTCCGGCTGGCCGGGGAATCCCGTTATCGTGTCGTGTTAGGCGGCTTCATCGGACAGAAGCATGTGCAGCTGCCGGACTACCAGCATTTCAACGGAAATCGCGTCCTTACGGCAGGTCAATACCTCCGGACATTCCAGCTGGCGCCATATTATGCCAATTCCAATCGAGATGCATTCTTCGCTACCCTCCACTACGAACACAGTTTCAATGGGGCCCTCACCAACAAGATCCCCCTGATCCGTAAACTCAATCTTCGGTTGGTAACAGGAGCCAATGCTTTCATGGTAGACCGTGACAATCGGTATGCCGAATTCTTCTTCGGACTGGACAATATCATGAAGATCATCCGGATGGACTATGTGTTTGCCTATAACCAAAACGGGTTTTTCGATCAGGGTCTGAAGATCAGCGTTCGGGGATTCACCGCAATCTACTCTGAGGACTGATACTTTTTCGTCTTGAAAACGCTCATGATCCCTTGCAACCCGCTGCATATCTGCACCTTACCTGATCTACATTCATGTCCTGCCAAGCCCGCAATCATTTGCTTTTGAAACGGATCGTCCGCATTTACACGCAAAGTACACGGCATCGTCATCGAAAAGCTATGGTTTGATTCACCGGACAAGTCGACTGACTTTCGCCTGCCATGCCGTCCGGGTTTATGATGCGCCG
>CAJBPC010000016.1 GCA_903957405.1 uncultured bacterium
ATTAATATTTGAAATATTATCATTTATAAAATTAAGTTGCTGTTGCTCTATAGGATTGTTATCATTATTGTCATTATTCAAATAATAATCAGTTTGGATACTTTGAATAGGTAAATTAAATACCAAAATCAAAAGCATGAAAAAATTAATTTTATTAGTCATTGTATTTATGACAACAATTGTCACATTTGCTCAAGACACCTTATCTAAATCTCCCGAACAAAGAACTGCACAGTTTGTAAAACAATTAAAAAAAGAACTCAAATTAACTTCAGAACAAACTGACAAAATTGAGATAATTCAATTAAAATGCTTAAAACAAATCGATTCTATTAAAGTTAATGCTGTGGCCCAAGACAAAAAAGAAACTAATAAAAAAGCAAGAGAGATGACTAAAGCTGCCAATATTGATATAAAAGCAATTTTGACAGATGATCAAAAAATAAAATTTGATACTTGGTTAGCAGAAAAAAAAGACAAGACAAATAAAAAGGCTGGTGATAAAGAAAATGCTGGTAAAACACTTTAAACAGCATCGCATAAAGCCCTGATCTAACAGAATGACAATATTTTTTGAATATATTTTCTTCTTTGGAAACCAGTTCAGTTTCCAAACCTTTAGTTTTTTGGGGGGACAATTGTTGATATAAGGTTTACTGAAATCAGTATTTCATAAAAAAGTCCATAAACTAATATCCAGTTGTTTATGGACTTTTGTTATTGTAGGGCGAGGAGTATTATCAGAGTATCAATATGTTTCCCAGGACCATCAGCATGCAATAGTTCAATGAGTATATCAAAGAGTTATGCCCATTTTTGAAGTATATCCGGGTAACAAAACTTAACACGTCTATGCGTCACAGCGAACATATCATATTGGGATAATTAGGATACTGCCAATTTTATAGGTTGACATTGACTTGGATCATTAGCAGCGTAACCGACCGAGCAATACCGTATTGCTCGGGCGGTTACGCTGCAGGAATATGTCAGTCAAGATGTCAAAACGAATGTTGTATGGAAGAGAAGGCCAATCATCCAGGATGACCTACGCTCAAATGTGGGGTCATGCATGTTTGCCAGGCATCGTGACAGAAAACTTTTGAAAAAGAAATCATATGTACCCCATGTCGGATAAGCGGCTTAAGTAATTGCTACGGCATATCGATATGAACAACTCATAAATCCTTTAATTTTATTCGGTCATGAACTATTATGCAGGTGGTATCTATTTCCTGGCATTATTCTCGTCGGGCATCATCGGACTGATACTGACGTGCATCCTGTTGTTTGTGAACCGGGAGAAATCGCTGGTATCCGACCTGCTGGCGGCCGTGGTCTTCATCTTGTCGGTGCTGGTGCTGACCAATGCCGCCTACCTCACGGAATTCTTCCTCTATTTCCCAATGCTATGGCGGGCAATGGATTGGATCACCTTTTGCATTGGACCGGTTTCCTATCTATACGTCCGTTCAGTGCTGACACAGTCTTTCCGCCTGCGGATCCGCGACGCGCTTTTCTTCCTACCCGCCCTGCTGTTTTTCCTGCATCGCCTGCCTTATTATTTTCTGACCCATGAAGAGAAGCTGCAGGTTGTACAGAATGCGCTGCACGACAAGCGGCTCGTGGCCGCTGAACCGGAAGGTTTCCTGCCACCGGGATGGGCTGCTTTCTTCCGGATCCTGGTGGGCCTTGCTTTCCTGCTGGCACAGATGTGTCTCCTGTGGAAATGGAAACGGTCGCACATGGACGAAAACGGTAGTATCGTACATAACAGAGAGATATTACGCTGGCTCATCGCCTTCACCCTGATGTTGTCATCTTCCTATCTTCTCGTGCTGGCAGAAACCACGCTGCAGGTATTCGGGGGCTTCACCATGGGATACCTGATAGCGGGTACGATAGCCTTCACGATAATCTTCATCGCTGGCTATCTTTTTCTGCGACCGAGGATACTGTACGGGATGATAGGATGGATGCAGGAGGCGGAACCTTTCATGACACTTCCTGCCGGGAGGGGAGAAAGCTTTTCTGGGCAAACAACCGACAGGCAGACACTCTCGGTATCACAGGGTCAGGCCATCAGGGAAACGCTGGAAGACCATTTCAGAAAAAATCATCCCTTTTGTCAGTTGAGGTACACCATCAGGGACTTGTCGAAAGAGATCAGGATCCCCTCTTATCAGTTGTCGGTATTCATCAACCAGGAGTACGGAAAGAATTTCAACGAGCTGATCAATGAGGCAAGAATAGATCATCTCAAATCGAAACTTTCCTTGGATCCCAATGCCACGCAATACACCCTGGAAGCGCTTTCCAGACAGGCCGGTTTCAATTCGCGCAATTCGTTTATAAAGGCCGTCAAGCGGCATACGGGGATGACACCGTCTGAATTTTTCCTGAAGAAGGAAGACTGATACTCAGAAGGAATATTGCACCATGGCCATATAGGTCATTCCCCTGTTGTCGCTCAGCCCGACGTATTGGGTGGATTTGTAAGTCGTCTCGAAGCCGAGTGACAGGGATCTGTTGATATCCCAGATGACATTCCCGAAGACGGTGCTGTTGGAAAGGAATCCGCCGCCGATGAGATCTTCCTTCCGGCACTTGTCTGTCCCGTATCCGATACGGCTCTGGAGGTTACGCTTCCAGAACATGGCACCTTCGACCCACCAGCCGGTACTTCTCACTTCGATATCCTTCGGCCCCTTCGTGGTTTGCATGATGGAGCCCATATAGTTACCGAGTGCCTGCCCTGTATAGATCTCACCCTGTAAGCCGAATCTTTTTCCGGTCCTCAAAGCAAATTCTCCCGCATAACCGCGAACAGCAGGCTTGTTGATGCCTTTGTTGACGAGGACAGCTCCGACAGTGTCATTCTTGTAGATCCTGTACGAACCGGCGACACCGGAGATGGCTGCTTCAAATGCATCCCAGGGCACCCAGGCTTCCGGGTCGGAGCCAGACTGGAACTTGAGTGACCACTCGAGGTTGGGCACTCCCCGGTTGGCAGAATTGTTCCGCAGGTCGCTGGAGTAAAAATTCGTGATGGGTTGTGCGGCTGCCAGCGTGAGCGTGACTTTTCCTTTGTCACCCGCAGATATGTAACGATCCGCACGCAGTTGTCCGCGGGAGCTGTTTCCTGCGCATCCGGCAGCTGCCAGTGCAAAGTAACCGTCGATCATGTTGGGGATGCGCTGCGCGAAGACATCCGTCTGCTGCCCTGCCGAGAATCGCCATTTTTCATTCTTCGCCTCCATGTACAGCAACCCGGGCAACAAGCCGTAGGATGGAGATGAAATGTCTTTTGTCAAATAGATGAATATCTTCCCGCCCAGCGTGAATCCTCCGACACGGGGACCCGTTACGGAGAAATAGAGGTTGCTGGCCCTTGCCGTGATATCGAATGTATTCTCCACGCCAGACCCATCCCTCGGCATAAGAAAGTAATTCGTACCATATCCTGGCATGGTACGCCGGGGGGAATAGGATGTCAGCATTTTTACGGTGGCCCCGAAATAAACCCGCACGCCACTATCGGCCGTACTATAGACCGGGCCGGGCAACTGAGCATTCGCAACCGAAAGCATGAGGTTAAAGAAAAGGATCGGCAGTATTATTTTGATCTGTCGCATGATTCAAGTATGTAAGGTCCGGAAAGATTCCGGACCTCTATGTTGGAGAATACCCCTTCAACAGCACTTTCATAGGGGTTGAATGGACCGTGATATATTGTCAGTGCCGATTGGCTAGCGTTCATTTCTGACGATCCAGCAGCATCACGAGCGTTTTTTCCTGACGCTTCGTCAAAGGCCTGTCTGCCTGAAAGTGCGTATGAGGGTCCTCGGGTGAATACCCTTTTGCAGGATCGGCATCGGCAACACCGTCAGCCTTGCGCTCATAAACCGTCTTGCCTTCCTTGATGGTTTGCATGACCCTGATATCCTGTATCGTGAGCGGATCGACCTTCAGCGGATTCTTGTCCAGGATCACCATATCGGCCAGTTTGCCGACCTTCAGCGAGCCCTTCGACTTTTCTTCCTTGAGCTGGTAAGCCGCGTTGTAGGTGATGGCTTGAAGCGCCTGATAGGGGGTGACACATTCGGCTGGATTGATGACATTCCCGGCCAATGTCCGCCTGTTCACGGAACCGCTCATGCCCACTATCTCACTCGGACTGCCGCCTGCGGGCCAGTCGGTATGTGATGTCCAACGGATACCAGCCTTCTGCATGGAATTGGCAGGCACTGCCCAGCTGACGCGTTTGGGACCTACAAGAATGGCGGCATCATCGCCTTTTGCTTCCAGTCCCGCCATGGTGAAGCTGGGGGTCCCGCCCACCGCCGCGATCCTGGCGATCTGGTCCGGCCGGGTGAAGTTGGCGTGCTGTAGGATCGGCCGGTGATCGCTCATTCCCTGGTCCTTGATGGCTTTTTCAATGGCTTGCAGACAAATCTCCATCGCTTGGTCTCCGACCTCGTGAACAGCGATCTGCAGGTCACTCTTCCAGTATTTCGCGAATGCCGAGTCAAGCTCCGCCGTGGGGGTTGTCTGTATGCCCTTGTAGTTCTTGTCCGTGACACCGGCGGGCAGTTTGGTGAAGGGTTGCGACAATAGCATGGTCTCCGGACTGCCATCCATCCAGAACTTGATGCCGCCCAGTCGGATCCGGTTATAGTAGCGTACATTCATGTCAGGGCGAGCCTCGAGCAACTTTTTTGCATCGTCGCTTCCGGGCGATCCATATTTCTGTTTCACGTTGTAGACAGCGGTTGCGGCCTTGCTGGCCATCGAACCCTTAACGAAAAGCACCAGGTCGATCGGCAACCATTTATTGTCGATCGCAAGCTGTACTGTTTCGAAGTCATCCGCACCCAATCCCAGGCCAGTCTCCTGGGCGGTCGTATGGCCATTCTCTACCCAGATCTGCACGGCTTTGTCGAGGCCCTTGTGGATCATCTCTTCAGAGAATGCCGGGCGTTTGGCCCCGATCTGGAAATGAGCCTCCTCGGCGACATGTCCGGCCAATTCCTTGGAACCCGGCTTGCGTTCATAGAAGCCACCTTCGGGATCGGGCGTGGCAGCCGAGAGGTTCAGCATCTTCATGAGTACGGAGTTGATGGCGCCGTGGTGGCCGGAACCGTCCTTCACATATACGGGCAAGGTGGTGCTGATCTGATCCAGTTCCTCTACGGTAGGGTGACGACCTTCCTTCAGGTTCGTTGCTCCGTAGCCAAATCCGACCAGCCAGCCCCCCTCAGGAATTTCCTTGGCAAATGCGCGCATGCGCTCCTGCAATTCAGCGATATCCTTGCAACCCCCGAGGCTTGCATCCAGCGCGTTCTTGCTGGTATATATCAAATGTCCGTGCGCATCCACAAATCCGGGTGTCATTGTCCTGCCCTTGAGATCGACCTGCCGGGCATCTTTGCCTGCAAAGGCGATGGCTTCATCCTTTTTCCCTATGAAAGCGATGACGCCGTCTTTCTCCACAAGCGCCTCCACATACTGGGCGCTGTCGCCCTCCATGGTGATGATATCGCCATGGAGATACACTACGGAAGAAGATGCCGACGTTTCAGCTTGGGATTTATCCCCGGAAGGTCCCTTGCAGGAATGGAGGAGGGGTAGCAGAGCCATTGCGAATATCAATTTTTTCATGCCGATCGATTAAGTTGGTTATGAATTGGTTTCCAATATCGGCAAACCTTCGATCTGGCAGGATGGATTCCAAGAAATGCATGTGTACTTTCGACAAAAGGGTGCAACCTCAGCCGTTTCGGCTTTCGATGAAGAAGAGAAAGACGGGCTGCTCATTTCTACCATTGCTACCCGTGGCGAGTTGGACGAATTCGAGCAGCAGCATATGGAGCAAGCCGTACAGTGGAGATTGGGGCGTTCCTTCAAGCCGGAGACTGTTTTACGGAAGCGTTCATCCGCATGGTGCATCAACGCATGTATGCCGATGTGTGGGCATGGGAGGGTGGGTTTCGCAAAACCAACAAGCACATTGGCATAGACAAATGGCAAATACCCATCGAGCTGAGGTGCCTGCTGGATGATGCCCGGTTTTGGCACGAAAACAAGACATACCCACCCGATGAAATGGCCGTGCGGTTCAAACACCGCATTGTCAGCATACATTGTTTCCCCAATGGCAACGGCAGGCATAGCCGCCTCATGGCCGACATCATCATAGAGAAGATCTAAAGGCAACCCGTATTCACCTGGGGCGCCGCTAACCTATTCAGCGAAGGCGATGCCCGGGCAGCATACCTCAAAGCCGTAAAAACAGCCAACCAGGGCGATCATAGTTTACGCTTGGCCTTTGTCCGTTCCTGATACTTAATTTCATAGCGATACGGACTTTAAGGTTTCTATGGGTGAATTCGGTGTTATCCTGTTTTTTAAAACTAAAGGCAGGAATTGTTTTGGCAGGAATTTGCGATAAGACCGGCCTGACCCACATCAAGGTCAAGGCTAAAGCCATGTTCATGAACCTGATACCCGTGATGCCGAATTTTTTTAGCATATTAATCTCGGTTTCTTTTTAAACTGACATACTCTACATGCTTGATCGCCGATCTATCGGTCGCATTGACACGCATTTTATGGTACGGTTTATTGGGGAAAAAAATTGCGGTCATCACCGTTAACCCATCATCGGCAAATAATTCCACGGAGCTTGCATCGATCAGTACGGTCATATTCATCATTTCGTTGCGGGAAAATCGGGGTGCAGTTGACCTGCTCGCGAATCCATTTCGAAAGTCGGTTTTACCGGATTTGGTTCTGTCTATATAATACCGGTTTTCCTTTTTATCGAATCCAACGATCAATTCTTCACCGATATCATTGGAAATTGTCAAGGAGAGATCCATTGTTTCCTCCAGGCCGATATTGATACGGCAGGGAATCTTCATCTTGCCCGTTGTTGATGGGAGCTCAATGCCGTTGTCAGCATTCGTAAGCGGGATTTGAATGGGCTTTGACGGGATCTTAGACAATTCAGCGATGGGTACGGATGTGATCAATAGATCGTTGCCGACATTCCTGATCTTCAATTCCCGGGGGATCGTCATTGCATTTCTCCATGTTTCAGTGGGAACCACATTTGCGTACAGCCAGTTGCTCATCCATCCCAATAGTATCTTTCTGTCGCCCGTATTCGACCAGGTAATTCCCGCATAATTATCCGGACCGTAGTCTATCCACTTGATATCCGTGTTGAGCGGACTGAATTTATGGCCATCAAATTCGCCAATGAAATATTGCGTGGCTGACCCTTTGTTTGGCCCGCCTGGATTTATGCTCACGATCAGCACCCATACTTTTTTACCGTTATGATCCAATGTGAACAGGTCCGGACATTCCCATACGCCGCCATGAGCGCCGACCGTTTCGCCAAACTCACTTTCCTTTTCCCAGTGCTTCAGATTTTTGGAAGAGTAAAAAGTGATCCTGTCTTTGGTCGCCAAGGTCATGATCCATTTTTTTTGTTCTTCGTACCACATCACTTTGGGGTCTCTGAAATCTGATATGCCAGGATTTTTCAAAACCGGGTTCCCTTCATATTTCTTCCAGGTTTTTCCATCGTCATTGCTATAAGCTAGACCTTGCGTCTGGTAATCTTTTTTCCCCGATTTTTCGCCCTCCATATTGTGCTGTGTGAAGATGGCTACCAAGGGATCTTGACCGTTTTTTCCAAAGCCTGAGGTATTGTCTTTATCAACTACAGCAGATCCTGAAAAAATGGTGCCTAAGCTGTCTGGGTAAATGGCTATCGGTTGATGTTTCCAATCGATCATATTCTTGCTGGTGGCATGACCCCAATGCATGGGGCCCCAAACCGAACTGAATGGATGATGTTGATAGAACAGGTGATACAC
>CAJBPC010000017.1 GCA_903957405.1 uncultured bacterium
ATTCCAATTCCGATAAAGCTTTTGTGCATACCACCTTTCACGGTAAGAAATGTTCGGTGCTATTTGAATCGGGCCCAATGATGGCAGCGAAAGCGTGATGGGAATATCGTGAACCGCCCCCCACTGGAAGGTATCCACGAGCTGCTTGAAGTTAAAGGCGGTATCATAAAAAGACACTTGTCCGCGTACATTACTGTTGTAACCGACACCCAATTTTTGATACCACTTGGCCTCTCCCACCATCTCTTTTGGCTGGAACGGATAAATGGTGTTCATCACGAATGCGATGTCGGGAAGGTTCAGGTTGACTGTACGCGTATTGGTATTCTGGTTATGGCTGAGGTTCATGGAAAGGTTGAAGGGTTTGCCGATCCATGATTTCTGCAGAGAGATGGTAGAAGTCAGCTGGTTGGTGAAATTCACCGGCTGGAGGTAGTTATTCTGTCCTGTTCCACCAGTGGTACCCGCATTGACCAGAGCTCCGTTGGGTACCAGGGAAAGGTATTTGCTGCTGCCCGCCTGAACACTTGCGCTGAAGTTTGTTCCTGGACGGGCTTTACTGTCCATACCATGACTCCAAGTGACAAAAAAACTATTGGTGCGGGTATAGTCGGGATCCCCTTTGAATGCGAACTTCGTATTTTGCAGGCTGATGTTAAAATTGCCATTGTACCGGTATCGACGTCTGTAACTTGGAGAGAAATTAAGCCTCCAGCTGCCATAAGAATAGATGTCTGCCCAGATCTTCGCATCCAGATAGTCACTTACAACCTTATAATATCCGATGCCTTCCAGTCCGATCCCAAAGTCCTCCGTTACGGTGAACTGGGGTGGAATGAACCCGGATCGCCTGCCTGATGCCAGGGGAAAAATGGCAAATGGAAAGTATATGGGTATAGGCACCCCTTCAAATTCCGGATGAATCGGGCCGGTCACTGCGACCTTCTTGTTCACAAACTTGGCTTTGTTGAATTGGAAAGCAAAATGCGGTGTGTCGAGGTTGCAGGTGGTGAATCTACCCATGGAAGCATAGAAAGTCTCCGCATCTACCTTTTTAACCTTCTTCGCAAAGTTATAGATCTCGTCCTGCTGAAAAAAAGAACTGTAGGTCAATCCTTTCTGGGTCTTGAAATTAAACCGGATGCTGTCACTGACGGTTGTCGTCTCTCCTTGGACAAGCTTTGCCAAACCACTCACCACACCGGCCGTGTCACGCCCCATGCGCGCCATCACCACCTGCGATGCCTGATCGAAAACCAGTGATGGAGCTGAAAGCTTTACCTCGCCGTAGTTCACTTCCGTCTTTCCATAAAGCAAGATCCTGCGGGTATCGACTTCCATGACCATGGAATCCTCCGCTTTATAGTCCACCGGTGCATCCAAAGAGTCTGCCGAGATTTTATAATCGATCGTATCGATGGTGTTGACTTTTGCCGTCGAATCCCTCAAGGCGCCGGGGACTGTATCCGAACGCAAACCGGGCATCTTGACCCTGTCTGTCCGCAGGTTAAGATCCATGATCGGGGTTTTGGGGACAGTATCGTTAGAAAGCGTTAAAAACAACGAAGTATTACCTGCAAATACTGAACTTGCAACTGCATCGGGTGTTTGTATATATCCAGCGAATACTGTGATACACACAAAACAAAAAATTTTTATATTAACTTTACGATGTGTTCCTGACATATGCGGCGGGCAAAAATAACCATAATACACGTACCATCCCGTGTCGTTCGCACAATTAACAGGACCGTTCAAAAGCATTGGATTCCTATGGTAAAAAAACTATCCCTCATCACCTTTCTTTTCCTCTTCACTACCCTATTTGCAGCCCCTTCCGAGGCACAATCAACCCATAGCGGACCCCGCATAAAAACCATTATCGTCGACGCCGGACACGGAGGCACAGATCCCGGTGCAAGGGGGAGATATTCCACAGAATCCCAGATAACCCTAAAGCTTTCCGCCAAACTGGAGGAGATACTCAAAAAATCCCTACCGGATACGCGTATCGTGATGACCAGAACGACGGATATCTATCATAACGTAAAGGAAAAGGCAGATATCGCGAACCAGCAAAAAGGTGATTTGTTCGTTTGTGTGCACGTAAACGCGGCTCCCCCCCATAAACACAAGGAGCTCTCGCATTACAAAACTGTGACTTACTACACGGGCAAGGGAAAGAAAAGGAAGAAGCAGACGCGAAAAGAGCCTGTTTACCGGTATTGGACCACCCCCAACCCTGCAAAAGGCACTTCCACCTATGTTTTCGCTGCTGACAGGCTGCAGAAAAAGGCAGAGGGCATTTTGGAGGAAAGGTTTGAATCGGAAGCGGAAGTGGTTGATGTGCCGGATCCTCAAAGTACTGAAGCAAAAATCATGGCCAGCCTTTGGTCTCAGAAATTCTTTAAGAACAGCGTGAAGCTTGGGTCAATGATCGAAGATGAATTTGTCAGTATTGGCCGAAAAAGCTCCGGTGTGCTGCAACGAAACCATATGGGCATCTGGGTGCTCCAAGCCACCAATATGCCCGCTGTGCTGGTGGAAACCGGATTCATCACAAATCCCGAAGAGGAAGACTATCTGAATAGCCATGATGGTCAGATGCAGATTGCGCAAGCCATTGCCAATGGTGTCCTGAAGTACAAGGCACAGTTAGAAAATCCCGTACCTGCTCGTTCCGAAGCCGCACCGTCTACGGCTAATCCGGCAAATCCACCGGGGAAATAATTGCCGCAGAGTCCATGCTCCAAGATCGCTTTTTTACGGGCATGCCCGCCATCTATGGATCTATGAGGAAGAGTCGTGAAACCTCGGGTATTAGTTCGTTTCTTTGCCGCATCACTCAAGCCCTGTATCTTTAGGCCATGAAAATCTCGAATGAAACGAAGGTCGGTGTACTGGCAGCAATTTCCATCACCCTACTCATCCTCGGTTTCAATTTCCTGAAAGGGAAAAACCTTTTGTCTAGGAAGGATGTCATCTACGCCGTATTCCCCAAGGTCGATGCCTTAAGTACGTCCGACGCCGTGCGAATCAACGGATTGCAGATCGGTAACGTGTCGGAGTTGGAAGAATCCGATCCGGATGTGACGAGCGTGGTGGTCGGATTGCATCTCACGAAGGAAGTCAATATCCCCGATGACTCCTATGCTACCATCAGTGCCAATCCACTAGGTAGCACCACCATCAATATCGTTAAAGGTTCTTCAAAGACTTTTGTGCAAAGCGGGGATACGATAAGGACAGTCATCTCTGCCGGACTTCTGGGCGATCTCAAAGGTACCTTGACCCCGACAATCGACAATGTCAACGGTACGCTTAAATCGGTTGACTCATTGGTGGAACAGGTTGGCCTCGTGCTAGACCCCGTCACAAAGGCAAACCTGCAAAAAGCCATTGCAAACCTCACCGTTGCAACGGAATCCATGAAAATCCTCATGGATGCCAAGTC
>CAJBPC010000018.1 GCA_903957405.1 uncultured bacterium
CTGCCCTCCATTTTTTCGAACAGTGCGTATCCCGTATACTCCGTGTTGCCGGATGGAAACTCATGCAGGAATGAATCAAGCTCATACCGTATCACATAACCCAGCGCCTTGTTGCTTATCCGCAAAGGCTCCTGTGCTGTAACTTTCAGGCGTTCTCTCTTGCGGCTGTAAAAGAATCGCAATGATTCAGGATTCTCTATCGTGCATTGACTGCTGTTATCCGTCATCCCCAGGAACTGGTCACGGAACAGAGAACCATATTTCTCCCAACCATCCTTGACTTCATTCGTGGCAACGATGGAGACCTCCGTCAGACTTTTGTCTTTCAACTTCAACAGCACCTGCAGATCGCCGATATTTTCCGCAGACTTATTGATGCGCGCACTATAGGTTTCATAGCCGTTGTAAGTGACAATAAGGTCATACCCTCCATCAGATAAAGACAGTTGGAATTCCCCCTCGGCATTGGTCGCGGTACCGATGGTCGTATTTTGGCAGAAGACGGATGCACCTCTAAGCGGTTGGCCACTCTGGGCATCTGTCACCTTCCCGGCAGCAGTGAATGTCTGTGACTGCGAAGCCAAAAAGAATGACATCATGCAGTGGATCAGCAAGGATATTCTCATGGATGGGAGATTGATTGAGTATGTGCAAATAACCGCTGCCTAATTCGATTATTGCACGGTCGTTCCGATTTTAACCAAATATTCACGGCAGTATGTACGAATCACTTCTTCCAGAGGCCTGAACTGAAATCCGTCCAGATGCCTGAGTATCTTGCTCTGGTCGTAGAAAACATGCGTCTGTGCCGTCTCTGCAGTTTCTTTTGTCAGCAAGGGATCTGCTGAAGAAAAGAAGCTCTTGACTTTTTCCCATCGCCAGACCAGGCCTCCCATCCACCGACTGGCCCTCATGGCCGGCGGCTTCTTTCCGAATCCATTGGCCATTTCCGTGAACACCCTTCTGTAGGGCCAGTTTTCTGCTGACAGGATAAATCGCTCTGAATGTATGGGACTTTCCATCAACCGGATCATGATCTCCGACACATCTGCAGCATCCACCAGTCCGGTACTGCCGTCCGTATACCATGGGAATTCCTTATATGCATTCTTGAACATCGCACTCGATCCCTTATCCCAGTCACCCACACCGAGGATGATGCTCGGATTCACAATCACGGCATGGAGGCCTTCACCGATTCCCCGCCATACTTCCATCTCTGCGAGGTATTTGGATCTCCCATATGCAGAGAGGTTTGACTCATCATCCCATTTGACATCTTCCGTGATCGTCTGGTGGTTTCGTTTTCTTCCGAAAGCGGAGACCGAACTCACATGCACGAGCTTACGCACTTCTTTCGCTATGCAGGCATTGACCACATTCGCCGTACCCTCCACATTGATCTTACGCATGATCGCTTCGCGCGACGGATTGAATGACACCATACCGGCACAATGATACACTTCGCTGATGCCATCCATGGCTTCAAACAAGGTGACCGTATCCAGGATATCCCCTTTGACCCATTCTATGCTTTGAACCTCTTCCGTCGACAGCAGGACGGGATACGGACTTCTGTGTATGGCACGGACGTTCTTCCCTCGGGCAATCAGTGCGCGCAATAGGTAGCTTCCCAAAAGGCCGGTGCCGCCGGTCACCAGGATCTTTTCAGCAGACATGGTATGAGATTTACAGATGTTTAAATTTATTTACAGCGTAGGCGGTCGGCATGCGTGACGGCTCTTGCCTTGATCGTATCAATACTCATAGAATCCTTTACCTGACTTTCTGCCCAGCTCACCCTTTTGCACCTTTTCCTCCTGTATCGGGGATGGCTTGAATCTCTCAGGTCGTCCGAATGCTTCATACAGCGATCGCGTAACGGAATGGTTGATGTCGTTTCCTATCAGATCCATCAACCGAAACGGGCCCATCCTGAAGCCTGCTGATTCCAGCAACCTGTCAGCGCCTTCCACGCTGCAGATCCCCTGCTCCACCAGCCGCAGTGATTCAAGATAGAAATGACGCGCCACCCTGTTGACAATGAAGCCGGGGGAATCCTTGCAAATGACAGGCGTCTTTCCAAGTGCGAGAGCGAAATCGGATACCTGTTCGATCACTTCGCTTTTTGTGCAATCGGTCTTTACGACCTCTACCAGTTTCATCCGAGGTGCCGGATTGAAGAAATGCAGGCCACACACCCTTTCGGAATGCTGCACACCGGCAGCGATATCAGACACTGACAGCGAAGAGGTGTTGGTAGCAAAAATGGTGTCGGAGTGGTTGATCTCGGCCAGCTGGTTGAACAATGCGATCTTCACGGCCGTTTTTTCGATGACCGCCTCAATGATCAGGTCACCTATGCAATCATACAGCTCGTTCGTGAAAAGAATGAAGCCGAGAATGCGTTTGCCTTCACCTTTAGAAATCTTTCCGCTAGCTTCCAATGCATCCATGCTGCTGGAGAGGTTTCCTTTTGCCCTGTCGAGCATCGAAGGATCCAGATCGTACAGGATGGTATGAAAGCCACTCTGTGCGCAAGCCTGGGCAATGCCACTGCCCATCGTCCCTGCGCCGCATACTATGACTGATTTGATCTTCATTTGAAACCCCCTGGATGCATTCACGTGATCTGGTGCGCTGATTGCCTTACATCATTGCCTTCCGATGCCTTTTGCTTTATGTGGCCGCTGTGAACTGCCTCAGGAAACGCACATCATTCTCACTGAATAGCCGGATATCCCGGATGCCGTATTTGAGCATGGCCGGCCTTTCGATTCCCATGCCGAAAGCAAATCCGTTGTAACGCGTGGGATCGATGTTGCAA
>CAJBPC010000019.1 GCA_903957405.1 uncultured bacterium
CAATTTTACATCGACATGATCGTCACCCCGGGATTCATGATGGCCAAGGAAGTGCTCGGTACCGGACGCATCAAATGGCGGGAATACAGCAACCACCTGAACTTCGTGGGGCTCAAGATGGCAGTGGACGGATCCCCGCAAGGGAAAACCGCATACCTCACAAAACCATATCTGACGCAAGTACCCGGTTGCACGAAGGACTGCCGCGGCTTCTCCAACATGACCCAGGAACAGGTAGACCAACTCATACTCGAGTGCTATAAGAATAACGTGCAAGTCTATTCACACTGTAACGGCGATGCGTCGATAGACATGATGCTCAAGGGACATGAAAACGCCAATCGGGTGTTGGGCGATAGTGTTTCTGACCGACGTACGGTCATCATCCATTCTCAGATCATGCGACCTGACCAGCTGGATAAATACAAGAAATACCACATGATCCCCTCTTTCTTCACCAACCACACTTTCTACTGGGGTGATGTGCACCTCGCCAATCTCGGTAAGGAAAGAGGCGGATACATAAGCCCCATGCGGGCAGCGATCGACAAGGGCCTTATCGCCACCAACCATACAGACTTCATTGTAACGCCACTTGATCAGCTGTTCCTGCTCTGGACCTCCGTAAACAGACTCTCCCGTTCCGGGCAAACGGTGGGCGAAGACCAGCGCATCACACCCTATGAAGGATTGCGAGCACTGACGGCCAATGGTGCATACGAATATTTCGAAGAGAAATCAAAAGGCACCCTCGAAGCCGGCAAACTCGCCGATCTTGTCATCCTGGATAAAAATCCCCTAACAGTGGATCCGAACAATATCCGGGATATAAAGGTCATGGTAACGATCAAAGAAGGAAAAACAATTTACAAGAGATAAAACCCGGATTTTCATAAATATGATCGGGGGCGTATTAGGCTGATATTTGAATAAAAAAAACGCCCGCCAATAAAATAAATATAAGCCAGCGCATATTATAAATCATTGAAGGCTGACTTGCCCACCAGATCCTGAATTGTAATGTTAGACGATTGATCTCGATATCATTTACCGAGGGTTGTTCGCATACCAACGATCACTTCTATTGACAACTCGAACCGCTCTGCCACTGCGCTGTCGGAAGCATCAGGATGCTGTACGAGATACTGTAAGGCGGATAGCGTCCTGTCGACACCCTGTTCCCTACCTTCTTCCACACCGAGCTGCCGGCCCTCCTCCTGGTACTGTCGCACGAACATTTCATGCGTCATCATGTTGTCGATCTTCTTGTCCATGATCCACAGATCCCGCTCACTATAGCGCGTCAGGTCCCAGGCATTCACCGCTTCCATCATCTCATTCAGCCGCTGCCTTTGTTCTGGTGTGTAGATGTCCATGACTTTTTCAGGTTGCGTGAAAAATAACATCCATCCATCCCGGATGTTATCCTCATCAAATTTATCGAATTCCAGCCATTTTCGGATCTCCACGAACGTGAACCGCAACTCTCCCAACGAATGAAAGGGCGTCGTATCCGTCCTCGGTTCAAAGTGATGCACCCACGACGAATGCCCGGGATACAGGGTGTAGTCCAGCAGACAAAGCGTGTATACCGGCTGGACTTCTGAGAGGTCGTTGCCCGGCCTCGCCTGACGACCATAGATCCGGCAGGCATTCATGACCACCCGACGGTTGA
>CAJBPC010000020.1 GCA_903957405.1 uncultured bacterium
ATCTGAACCTCCCTGAACATCCATGGATACCCGATGGCGGCGCGTCCGATCATCATCCCATCGGTGCCGTAGCGATCCCTGTATTCGAGGGCTTTTTCGGGCGAGTCGATGTCCCCATTGCCAAAAACAGGTATGCGTAACCGTGGGTTCTCTTTTACTCTTGCGATCCATGACCAGTCAGCCTGACCTTTGTAGAGCTGGCAGCGCGTCCTTGCATGTATGGATATCGCCTGGACGCCGCAATCCTGCATCCGTTCGGCGACTTCCACGATGTTGATGCTGGCGTCATCCCATCCGAGTCTTGTTTTCACGGTCACAGGCAATGAGGTCGATTTTACGACGGCCTTCGTGAGCCTCTCCATCAGGTCAACATCCTTGAGTACGCCGGCACCGGCCCCTTTGATGACGACCTTCTTCACCGGGCAACCGAAGTTAATGTCCAGTAAGTCAGGATTGACCGTCTCGACGATCTTGGCGCTGAGTGCCATTGCATCCTCATCGCCCCCGAAGATCTGTATGCCCACAGGGCGCTCCTCTTCGTAGATGTCCAGCTTTTGCCGGCTTTTGATGGCTGACCTGATAAGCCCTTCGCTGCTGATGAATTCCGTATACATCAAATCCGCACCGTTGGCCTTGCAGACGCTGCGGAAAGGCGGGTCGCTCACATCCTCCATGGGCGCAAGCAACAAAGGGAAATCCGGAAGAGATATTTGACCGATCTTTTGCATGATTAAGTGAGGCAAAAATACAAACTTGGACGCGTTGACTACACATCTTATTTTAGTGCCTAAACTGCGACTATGTCATATACCATCGACTCCCGTCAGGGGATCTCATATCCGGCTGCTTTCCTCATTCTGACAGGTCTGCTGCTGGTCAGTTTTGTCGTTGGAAGCCTCGCAGGTGCGGCTGTCTGGGCAGCCATGACCGGCAAGGGGATCCTTACAATGCAAACGGATATGTTCGATCCCAAATATGTCAATGTCATCCGTGTCGTGCAGCTGGTATCCACCTTTTTCATCTTTTTCGTGCCTGCCATCATCACCGCAAGCATCCTCAACCGTAAGCCCCTTAAATTCCTTGGCTATAACGACTGGTTCGATGCAAAGACCGCCGGCATTACCCTCTTGGTCATGCTGGTCTCGCTTCCACTGGTAGGAGCACTGACAGAACTCAACAAGATGATCCCTGTACCGGCTTCCATGGAGACCTTGTTCCGGCAGATGGAAGATGCTTATGAAAAACAGGTCAAGATCATGTCGAAGATGGATGGTTTCGGGGATTATTTCCTTTCCATTATTGTCATGGCCCTGGGGCCTGCCATTTTCGAAGAGACTTTTTTCCGCGGTGGACTGCAGAACATCCTCCATAAGTGGACTGGACGCAAATGGATGCCCCTGATCATCACCAGTGTGGTCTTCAGTGCCATCCATTTCTCCTACTATGGCTTCATACCGCGGATGGCGCTCGGCATCATCCTTGGCTTGCTTTACCTGCGCAGCGGCAGTCTCTGGATGTCGATACTGGCACATTTCATCAACAATGCATTGGTGGTATCGGTGATCTTCTATCTCACATCCCAGGGACGACCCATAGAAGACGCCATGGAGGATACCGACCCGTTGTGGGTGGGGGCAGTGGCACTGGTGGCGATTGTCTGTCTGTTCATGTACTTCAAGAAGTTCAGTGAGGATGTCAAAAAGCAGAAGATGCCTGTTGAAGACAGGGCACTCGAGGAACAATGGCTGGCATGATGGATAACTGGGTACTGGTATACACCACCACGGATCATGTCGAGGCAATGATCATAAGCGGTATGCTCGAGCAGAATCAGGTACCTGTCACCATCATCAACCGACAGGACTCTTCATATGTTTTTTTGGGTGACATCGAATTGCATGTGCCTGTCCATTTGAATGAACTTGCAAAAAATCTCATCGACGGATCGATCCTTAACTGATCCAAAATCACAACACGATGGCTTTGAATCTACAGGTATTCCAGACAAGGGCGCTCACCGCACTGGTATTCGTGGCCGTGATGCTGACGGGCTTGTTATGGAACGAATGGAGTTTCTTCATCCTGTTTTCCATCGTCCATTTCGGCTGCTGGGTGGAATACTTCAAGATGCTCGGCATGATCCATCTTTCATACAAAGGCATATCCGCTTTTCACCGGTATGGCGTCATGATGGCGGGCTGGTGCCTGATGATTCATGCATCCGGGCAGATGCTTGATACGGCAGGGCTGCATATCCCGGACCGGCAGATCCTGTGGATCTTCGCCGTTTTATCGGTATTGCTGGTCGTGGAGCATCTCCTTTTCAAAAAGGGTGAACCAAAGAGTCTGTTGATATCCTTATTCGGTCTGCTGTACATATCCGTCAGCTGGGCGCTTCTGGTACACCTTCGCAGCGGTCAGATCTGGATGTCCGAGTCTTCTGGAAATCTGATGGGGCAGTTTTCAAATGCCCTGGGAAGCATTACGTCCTTTTTCATACCGCTTGTCATCATTGCATCCATCTGGATCAATGACACCATGGCGTATATCGTGGGTTCATTCATCGGGAAGACGCCGCTTTCGCCGGTTTCTCCGAAAAAGACATGGGAGGGCACCATCGGCGGCATCATCCTGAGCGTTGCAGTGGTCACGGCCATCGCCGTGTTTGCCATGGATGGCGAGGTTTGGCCTGTAGCGGGCATCGCCCTGCTCGCATCTGTCGCAGGCACTTTCGGTGACCTCTTTGAAAGCAAACTGAAGAGGCTTGCCGGAGTGAAGGACAGCGGCCATTTCATGCCGGGACACGGTGGCTTCCTCGATCGTTTTGATTCTCTGTTGTTGGCGGTGCCAGTTATATGGATTTTCTGTATCTTGTTCATGTGACTTTCTTCATCGTCATTTGTTGCATCCTCTCGTTGGTCCTGCTGATCACATGGGCCAGATTCAATCCATTTCTCGCATTCCTTATTGTTTCGATCCTGACGGGATTGCTATTGGGCATCCCTCCCGCAAAGATCACGCAGTCCGTTCAAAAGGGCATCGGTGATACGCTCGGGTCACTGGTCATCGTCATCGTACTCGGTGCGATGCTGGGCAAGCTGGTTGCGGAGTCCGGTGCAGCGCAGAAGATCTCACAGGTGCTGATACGGGCGTTCGGGCAGAAGCATATCCAGTGGGCGTTGATGGTAACAGGCTTTGTTGTGGGCATTCCGTTGTTCTACAATGTGGGATTTGTACTGCTTGTACCGCTTATTTTTTCAATCGTCTACCAGCTGAAGTTGCCAGCGGTGTATATAGGGCTTCCTATGCTGGCAGCCTTATCCGTTACGCATGGATTTCTTCCACCCCATCCGTCACCGTCGGCATTGGTGGCACAATTCAACGCGAGCATGGGTCTTACCCTGCTATACGGCCTGATCGTCGCTGTGCCCTCGATCATCCTGGCAGGACCCGTATTTGCCCGGACGCTCAAACATATCGAGGCAAAACCGCCAGATACCTTTCAACCGAAGCTAATACGGGACGACCTGCTTCCGGGCACCTTCACTTGCTTTGTGGCATCCCTGTTACCAGTGGTCCTCCTTGCACTGACGACCATTCTCCCGCTTGTTTTTACCCTTGAAGGCCCGATGGCGGCATTCGTCTCTTTCCTTGCAGAGCCTTCCGTCGTAATGATCATCGCCTTGTTATATGCGACATTCGCACTCGGCACCGCCAATGGCATGCCAATGCAAAAGATCATGGATGCATACGTCGATGCTGTCAAGGACGTGTCTGTCATCCTCCTGATCGTGTCGGGAGCGGGCGCACTCAAACAAATTTTCACCGATAGCGGCGTAAGTGGTGAGATCGCATCCGTGATGGCATCGATGCAGCTGCATCCGCTCATACAGGGATGGCTGATCGCCGCCATCATAAGGGTAGCCATGGGTTCGGCTACCGTGGCCGGACTCACCACGGCAGGGATCATCGCCCCTGTGATCCTGCAATCGGGCGTGGACCCCAACCTGATGGTATTGTCCGTTGGAGCCGGTAGCCTGATGTTCTCACATGTCAACGACTCCGGTTTCTGGATGTTCAAGGAATATTTCAACCTCACCATCCGGGAGACCCTCCGTTCCTGGAGCCTGATGGAATCCATCGTGTCGGTCGTCGGACTCCTTGCGGTGCTGCTGCTGAACATGATCATCGGGCAATGACTTTTTCCTCACTCAAAACCAACATATGACCCCTGAACAAAATCTCGCAAACCTGCATGAGACCTTACCCGTCATTCCGGTTCCTAAGGCCATTTACAAACCCTGCCTCATAGACGGAAAATATCTTTACGTTTCCGGGCATGTGCCTATTCGTCCTGATGGGACGCGCATTTCGGGAAAAGTAGGCCTTGATTTTTCATCGGATGAGGCACGGGATATTGCAAGGCTAGTGGGACTTTGCATCATCTCTTCGGTTCGCAATACGGTCGGCAGCCTTGATAGGGTGAAACGCGTCACCAAGATTTTCGGGATGGTGAATGCCGTTCCTGATTTCGACCGACATCCGCATGTCATCAATGGCTGCAGCGAGCTGTTCGCACAGATATGGGGCGATGATAATGGAGTAGGTACAAGGAGTGCGGTTGGTATGGGATCATTGCCTGACAGGGTACCCGTGGAAATCGAAGCCGTTTTCGAGCTTCATGTCGAATCAGCAGAATTCGATGCATGATGTCAAAATGGTATGAAATAGCAGATATTTCTTCGATTGACAGCCCCTCTCTGCTGGTATATCCCACGCGGGTGGCGCAGAACATCAGCGATATGGTGTCAATGGTCGGGGATCCGACAAGGCTCCGTCCACATATCAAAACGCATAAAACGGCTGAAGGGATCCACATGATGATGGATGCCGGCATCCGTAAGTTCAAATGCGCAACCATCGCAGAAGCGGAGCTGTTGGGCATCTGCGGAGCGCCGGACGTCTTGCTCGCGTATCAGCCGCATGGCCCGAAACTGCATCGACTCGTTCACCTGATGGGTAAGTTCCCCAATACAGCATATGCCTGTCTTGTTGATAATGAATACTCAGCCGACCTCATGGGTGAGGTGTTCCTGTCGGCCGGGCTTGAGGTGCCGGTCTACGTCGACCTGAATGTGGGAATGAACCGGACCGGCATCATTGCCGATGAACGCGTAGTGTTTCTCTATCGTCATTGCTTCCAGCTGAGGGGGATCAGACCCGTCGGCTTGCATGCCTATGACGGACATCACCGGCAGACGGATCTTTCAGCCCGGGAAACCGCATGCGATATTTCCTTCGATGCTGTCAGTCACTTACGGGAACGCATAACCGAATCCGGATTGCCAGAGCCTGTCGTCATCATCGGCGGGTCACCGACATTTCCGATGCATGCGGCAAGACAGGATGTGGATTGCAGTCCGGG
>CAJBPC010000021.1 GCA_903957405.1 uncultured bacterium
CCTTTTGGGGTCAAGGCATTGCGACCAGCGCTGTCCGCATGATGACCGAGTATACTTTCGAAAATTTTTCCATCAATAGGATCGTGGCGGAGGTATTCGAATACAATCGACCCAGCATGCGGGTATTGGAGAAGAACGGCTACTACCTCCAGACAGTGTCTCGAAAAGGGATCCTGAAAAATGACTATCTCTACGACAATTACATATGGGTGAACCAAAAAATCTATTGACTGCAAGCACAACGCCATGATAAAAAAGAATATAGCCACCAACGAGCTGGGAGATGTTTTCAACCCATCCACGGGGGATTCATTCAGCACGAACGCCGTCGCCGCCGGCATCCTGACGCATATGCGCGAAGGGAAGTCTATCGCCGCCATAAAGAAAATCATGCTGGAAACCTATGATGCCGATGCGGCCATGATTGAAAAGGACCTGGATGATTTCATACACACGCTGAAAGAATACAATCTGTTGGCACCCGTCAATTGACAGATCTAAAAAAAACAGATCATGAAACAAATCGTTGTGGCCATCACGGGCTTAAATGCCATCGACAGCCCCGGCCCGGGTGTTGCGGTGGCTCGCGCCATTCGAGAGGGATTTGAGCGGCCTGTTCGCATCATCGGGTTGGCCTATGAAAATCTGGAGCCCGGGATCTATATGGAAGGCATCTGTGACAAGACCTACCAGATCTCCTATCCGGCTGCGGGCCCAGAGATACTTTTCAGCCATTTGAAAGCCATTCATGAAAAAGAGGGACTGGATCTGATCATTCCCAATTTCGATTCGGAAATCCCCAATTTCATTGCACTGTCGGATCGGTTGCATTCGATCGGAATACGCACCTTCATGCCTACGGCCGAAATGTTTGCGGCACGAGATAAGCAAAGGCTGTATGCATTCGGCCTTGAACATGGTTTCAAAGTGCCGCGGGATCAATTGATCAATCATGTGGGAGCGTTGGAGAGCGCTGGTCAGACGTTGGGATATCCCCTGGTCGTAAAAGGGAAATTTTACGAAGCAGTGGTGGCCCATACGCTGGAGCAGGCTCAGAAGGCTTTTTTTGCGATCAGTGGGAAGTGGGGATTGCCGATCATCGTACAAGAGTTCATTCCAGGTACGGAGATCAATATCGCTGCATTGGGAGATGGATCGGGAAATACGATCAGTGCGATCCCCATGAAAAAATTGTACATTACCGACAAGGGCAAAGCCTGGGCGGGGATCACCATCGAAGATGATGTTTTGATCCAGTTGGCGCAGAAATTCATCAAGGCAACGCAATGGCGCGGCGGATTCGAATTAGAGGTCATGCGCCACTCATCAGGAGATTCCTACATCATGGAGATCAACCCTCGATTTCCCGCCTGGATATACCTGACGGCCGGAGCGGGTCAGAATCAACCGGCTTCGCTGGTGAAAATGGCCCTTGGCGAAAATGTCAAGGCCTTCACCGAGTACGATGCGGGGAAATTATTTATCAGATACGCCTGGGATATGATCGTCGACGTGTCTCGCTTTCAGCATTTCACTGCAACGGGAGAATTGTGATGTCATCTTCTTAAAATAAATATAAATGTTGAAAAAAAAATACGAAAGGCCCTTCATAAAGAAGATGAGTGTAGGCATACTCGATAAGACCGGTGTGCAACCTGCGTTCACGCCGGTAACCCACATCGATGGAGTGGCCGTGAGTGAACTGATCCGAAAGTACGGAACACCGTTGTTCGTCATGAGTGAACAGCAGATCCGATTGAATTATCAGGCCATGTTCCGGGCATTCAGTACGCGGTATCCCAAGGTTCAATGTGCATGGAGTTACAAGACGCATTACAACAACGCCATCTGCCGCATTTTTCATCAAGAGGGTTCCTGGGCGGAAGTGGTCAGCGGGTTCGAATACCGAAAGGCTTTGCAGAACGGCGTCCCCGGCAGTCAGATCATTTTCAACGGCCCCGATAAGCAGGAAGAGGAACTTCGACTGGCCGTGACCCAGGAATCACTGATCCACATCGACCATTTTGAAGAATTGTACCTTTTGACTTCGGTCTGTGAAAGCCTCGGAAAGAAGGCGCAGGTGGCCATTCGTGTCAACATGGACACCGGAGTGTACCCGATCTGGGATCGATTTGGTTTCAACTTCGAGAATGGTCAAGCCTGGACAGCCATCCAGAAGATAGCAGCTTCCAATATGCTATCGCTGACGGGGCTGCATACGCATATTGGCACATTCATGCTAAGCACCGATGCCTATGCCGTCGCCGCTCGAAAGCTGAGCACCCTCGCACTGAAATGCAAGGCAGAACTAAATATCGTCGTAAAGTATATCGACATGGGAGGAGGATTCCCGGGCATAAACACGTTGAAGGGCACCTATGGCGCCATCCAATTGCCCACGGTCGATGCATTTGCGGAAGCCATCACGTCCACTATGCTGGAAGCCGGTTTTCCTCCTGCCGATCTTCCTCTGCTTATTTTAGAAAGCGGACGATTGCTGGTCGACGATGCCGGGTATCTGCTGGGAACCGTGTTGGCGAATAAAAAGCTGAGTGATGGCCGGAAAGCGACCATCATGGATTTCGGGGTCAATATCCTGTTCACCTCATTCTGGTACGACCATAAGATCAGTCCGGCACAGGAAGTATCCGCCTATCAGGAAGATACCGTTATTTATGGACCGCTGTGTATGAACATCGATGTGGTGCGTGAACATCTGAGTTTACCGCTGTTGAACAGGGGCGATCATGTGGTGGTGCACAATGTCGGGGCCTACAATATGACCCAGTGGATGCAGTTTATTGCCATGCGCCCCGCCATCATACTCATCGACACCAAGGGCGATACCCATGTGATCCGGCAAAAGGAAAACCTAGAATATCTGGAGCAACTGGAGCAAATCCCCAAGCACTTACAATAAGACATGCACTTCATCACACCACTCAGGAATAAAATTCTTTCGGTGGCAGCGGAAGTGCTTGACAGCTACTCCATACTGCTTTTTTCAGGAAACAGATTCCTGGGTGGCTTGTTGCTGCTCGTCAGTTTTTTTAAACCATTCGCAGGCTTCTCGGCACTGGCATCCGCTATCACGGCCATCATGGTCATCAACATCTCCGGATTGCAGCGTTCGACCATCCATAAGGGACTGTACAGTTTCAATGCCGTGCTGATCGGAATGGGCATGGGGGCTCAATATGCTTCGAGCCTTGCTTTTTGGACACTCTTGCTGCTCCTGATCATATTGTCTGTGATCCTGTCTGCTGTCCTGGGAAATATTTTACTGCCCAAAGGGCTTCCATTTCTGACCATTCCCTTCGTGATCTGTTTTTGGATTCTCGCATTGGTATCCCGTGATTTCACGGCCATAAACCTATCCACCCGCAACATTCACTGGCTCAGTGAGATCTATGCATTCGGAGGGGGAAGCCTCGTTGATTTTGTCCAGTACTTCGAAAAGATCCCAATCCCGGCCCTGGCACTCACTTTTTTCAGGTCGCTGAGTTGTATGCTCTTTCAAGAGAATGTACTTTCGGGCCTTGTTGTTTTTTTGATCCTTTTATGGCATAGCCGCATTGCCACAAGTCTCGCAGTCCTCGGATTCATTACCGGACAACTGTTTAACGGATTGGTGCATGCAAACGATACAGA
>CAJBPC010000022.1 GCA_903957405.1 uncultured bacterium
ATATCCGAGGCTATCCATGAGCCTGTTGATGGCCTGCCCCCTACCTGCAAGGTCCTGTAACCATAGACTTGCGTTGTTATCTGAGATCGTCATCATCAACATCATGACCTTGCTCAGCTCGATCTTCGTCTGTGGCTTCAGGTAGGGGATGATGTCCTCACCGGGATCGTATTTCAGGGTGTCAGGCCAGTACAATGGCATATGATAATCCAATTCCCCTTTATGTATCCGGTGCATGATGCCCAATAGAATCGGCACTTTCACGATGCTCGCTGATGGGAAGATCGTGTCTGCGCATATCTCCACCGTCCTACCGGTCTTTAAGCTCCGAATGAAAATGCCGACATCCCCTTTGAATCCTTTGACCAAGGATTCCACCTCCTTCTGCAGGCGGTGATCCCTCTGTTGCGCGTGGATGGATGTGAAAAACAATTGGGAAAGGATGAGGAGTCGAAGGGCGATATGCATATGCTGTATTTGAAAGATCACAAATCTATGTATTTAGAGGTTGTCAGCAACAACTCCGGCACACCGGTACATCCGAACCCGGCACACCCGAACCATATTGAAAATCCGGTTTTAAAAAAACGATCACGACGGGTCAGTATTTTTTTGTAGTTTGAATATTTGACAGCAGGCATGGAATCGACACATGCCTGATGGCATACACATTCACGATCGCCAAACCCACCAAACATCGTTCATGAAAAAGGTTTTTAGGCCACTGAAAACGGCAATGCTGGTATTCTTCGGAGTGATTTTCGCACTGACCATACTCTTGTACCGGAGCGATATCCCCGTTGAAAAACTCCGCACCATGTACGCGGCGGATCCGGCATCCCGGTTCATGGATCTCATGGGCATGCAGGTCCATTACCGCGACGAGGGTCTACGGGATGACAGCATCCCGCTGGTACTCGTGCACGGCCTCTCCTCCTCACTGCACACCTGGGACAGCCTCGCCATGAAATTGCACGGTAAGGAACGAATCATACGGGTGGATCTGCCTGCATTCGGACTTACAGGTCCCAATCCGAAAAAGGAATACGACCTCGCTTTCTACAATCGTTTCCTGGACTCCTTCCTGTCGCGCCTCGGTGTGCACCGGTACATCATGGCCGGCAACTCACTCGGTGGCGCCATCGCCTGGAATCAGGCACTCGCTTACCCTCAAAAGGTACGTGGACTGATCCTTGTCAACGCTGCCGGATACCCGAGGAAAGACGAGAAAGGGTCGATCGGTTTCAAACTCGCCGCCACGCCTTTCATTGGCGACCTGCTCACAGGACTCACCCCCCGCATACTCATCCGAAAAAGCCTGGAGAACACATACTTCGACCGGTCCCGCATCACACCGGAGATCGTAGACAGGTATCACGACCTGCTGCTCCGGGAAGGAAATCGAAAGGCCATCCTTCAGTTCTTCAAGACCCGCAGGATTCCTGACCATCAACGCATCAAGATGATCGATATCCCCACACTGATCATCTGGGGCCGACACGATCAGCTGATCAGTGTGGACAATGCGCAAGTCTTCCAGCGGGATATACGCGGAAGCCAGCTGGTGATCTTCGAAGACTCCGGACATGTGCCCATGGAAGAAAGTCCCACCGAGACATTTAATGCGATGCTGCCATTCCTTCAGGGCTTCTGAAACCGGCATTTCCTGGTCAGGCCATTGGGCCGAATGTGACAGAAAAACATAAAATAATCCCCACTCATGCGAATGACATCAAGCCCTCTGTACATTGGATTGATATTCATTTTATTTTTGGGCTGCATGAAGAAAACTTCAGAAGAAAATCGGGTGATCCCTTCCTGGAATCCAGTATCCTTGCTGCGCGTTCCGAATACATGGCTGGCGCTCGGTGATTCCTACACCATCGGCCATGGCGTCAGGGAACAGGACAGGTTTCCAGCACTGGCGATCGATCTCCTTTCAAAGAAGAACATACGGGTAGATTCCCTCCAATACATCGCCACCACGGGATGGACGACCATCGATCTACAGGATGCCATCAATCAGGTCAAGCCGTTGAAACATACGGTGGTAAGTCTGCTCATCGGCGTCAATGATCAATACAGAGGATGGGATACGG
>CAJBPC010000023.1 GCA_903957405.1 uncultured bacterium
CTGAGTGCGCTCCAAAAGGTTCAAAACGGAGGAACATATTTTTCTCAGGAGATTATTCCATTGCTTTACAAACAGGTTATAGAGAAAAGAAAACAAGAAACGGCACTTGCAGTTCTTACAGAAAGAGAAAAAGAAATATTACAATTGATTGCACAGGAAAATACAAGCGATGAAATTGCGCAAACACTGTTCATAAGCAAAAAGACCGTAGATAATCATCGAACAAATATGCTCCAGAAAACGAATTGCAGAAGCACTATCGGACTTGTAAAATTTGCAATTAGAAACTCCATCATTAATTGCTAGCGTTAATACTTTTAAATTTTCTACAAAGAAGCTCAGTACTGCTATTATAGCTCCAAGTCTTCCCATTACCTATCCAGTAGTAGAAGAAAACGACTTTAAATCCTTTTGTCGTCCGTTGGCCGAGAAAAGGATTTGTCATAATCTGGAACCAAAGGCTGGTCTAAATGGGACGTCTTCATTACTAATTTATATTACCCATTATGTGGAGAATTGAATGCTACATTGCAATAATTTCACGAAGTACCCTGAATATTTTTTCAATTTGCTGGGCTTGAGTTATGGGTTCTAAATGAGCAGATACCCCTTCTTCAAATTCTGTATCTTTCAAAAATTCACGAAAGCATTGTTTCAAATATTGCTTAACATCTTTAGGTGATTCGGCTATTAATGGGCTAGTATTGGCATTGTTTTCTAGTACATTGTAAATTCCGGTGATGTTGACCCCTCAAAACGGTGATACTGACCCCCCTCAAGGCTTTAATGCAAAGAACAAATGGCGACTGACAATTTTACCGTTTTTTTCTCAATGTTTCACCTTTCAATTCGATTTGGTGAGACGTATGTACCAGCCTGTCCAAGATAGCATCAGCAACGGTACTTTCACTCATTACATCGAACCAGCTTGCTGCTGGTAATTGACTGGCAATAATGGTTGAAGTCTTTCCGTGTCGATCTTCAATGACTTCGAGTAAATCAAACTGTTGTTGTTGATCCATTTTCGCCAATCCAAAATCGTCAAGAATCAGAAGTGAAACTTTGGCAATTTTATCAAAGTATTTCATGATGGACCCATCTGTTCTTGCCATTTTGGTTTTCTGCATAAACTTTTGTGTATTGGAATACACTACGGTATGTCCGTGTAGACAGGCCTGATGGCCAAATGCGGAAGCTAGAAAGCTCTTCCCACAGCCGGTAGAACCGGTTATGAGTATGGACTCTCCTTTTTTGAGAAATTGGCAAGTAGCGAGAGAGCTGATTTGAGCCTTGTTTATACCGCGCTTGGCGTCGTAGATGATTTCTTCGATGCTGGCCTGATAGCGGAACCTTGCGCCGCGTATCATTCGATGAAAGCGGTTATTTTTTCGATCCTCTTCCTCCCTTTGAAGGAGCAGTTCCAATCCGTCGTTAAGCGAGAGTTCAACATGCTGCCTGTTTTGCACTAATGTCTGCCAGGCTTGAGCCATACCCGCAAGGTGCAATTGTTTGAGTTTGACTTCGATCTGATGTTCCATTATAATCAATGTTTAAAGGTTTATTGAAAGTTGACGGTAATACTCTTTTCCTCTAATATTCCCATGGTCAGGGAGTGGTGTTTCTGGGGTCTGTACCGGAAGTCCTGTCTTTTGCATCCTGTCGATCGTGCGCAAAAGGTATTTGTAAGAATAGCACTTGTCATCAATGGCACATTTGCAGGCCGCTTCAAATATCGGTTGGGCGGTTTTCCTGCACAGGCTCAGAAAGCCGTCGCAGCTGCGATAGTTTTGTTCTGCTGGACGTCCTCCGTCAAAAAGAGATTTCATGATGCTCAGCAAATCCTGTGATATGCGTGATGCTTTTTCCATGTAATAGGCAGGGCTTCGACTCAGGTAATGCTGATGATGGGAACACAAGTGTTCAACGATGGTGCTATAACCACCGACAACGTAGCTGCGGGGATGCATGGCGATCATTTCACCATTGTGGTACAAGCGCACCAGGGATCGAGTGAAGATGACCTTTACTTTTTGTCCGATCCATTGGAACGGTACACTGTAATAGTGTTTGTCGATACTCAAATACACGTGATTGTTCTTGGCCACCATTAACTCACGGTAGTACTTGATTTCATAGGGCAATTCCCGCAGCGGCACGAGCTTTGGCTTTTCAATAGAAAGAAATCGTTCTTCCCTGCAGTAGGGCTTTTTTTGCATCCTTGTTTGGTTATGCAATGTGATTTTTTCAAGTACGGCATCGTTCAATGAAGCAAGGTCAAAAAACTTCTGATCACGGATCTTGGCATATACCCGGGCATAAACTAGTTTGACCTGATTTTCGACGAGCGCCTTATCTCTGGGGCTTGCAACGCGGGTAGGGAGTATGGTGATGCCATAGTGGTTGCAAAAATCCTCCAGCGCCTTGTTCAGTTCCGGGTCATATCTGTTGGCACGTATTACGGCAGCTTTAAGGTTGTCAGGAACCAGTATGACAGGCGATCCTCCGAGGAACTCAAGGCATTTGATTAGCGCATAGATGAAGTCTTCGATTCGCTGGCTTCTGACCACTATGGCGAACGCATAATCAGAAAAAGGAAGACAGGCCACAAAGACAGGACACTCGATGCATTCACCGGTAAAGGTGTCGACATAAGACAATTTGTGGCCGGCAAAATCGACATACAATTTTTCGGCAGGTGTGTAACTGAGTACCATGGCTGGCTTCCGCGCAACAAGTTGCTGGCGCAGGTGAAACGCAAATTGAGTGAGTCCATATCCGTCTGGCACATCGGCTATGTACTCCTCCCACAAGAGCTTCTGAGTGACACCTTTACGTTTTAACTCGGCAGCATAGTAGTCCAATCTGGTTTTTATGTATTCGTATCGTTCATCCTTGTAGGCTGGATTACCCCCATGGAAAATCAATTCCAAGGCGGGATCATCCAATGATAGCAGTTCTTCAATAGGCTTATTAAGGCTTATGATGCGTGCCAAATATGACTTCACCGTATTCTTGCTTATGCCGAGATTACGGGCAATGAACTTGATTTTATTACCTTGTCGTTGCAATAGCAGCAGCTGTTTTACCTGACTCATGGGTTTATTTTTACCGGCCATATGAAGAGTTTTATGTAAAATAAAACTCGAGAAATAAAATCTTAGCGAAAAGGGGTCAATATGCTCCGCAAAGCATTGATTATTAGTTTGTTTAAACAAGAATCATGGGGTCAGCATGTACCGATTTATAGATGCAGACCCTTTGGTAACCATCATAAACGAAAACCCCCCTTTTCACTTTAGAAAAAGGGGGGCAATATCCGCCGTTTTGACAGTGAGTATTCCGGCGTAAACCCGGCCAGTGTTCCGGATCAAACCCTGCCACCGATTCCGGAGCAAACCCGGCCACTCATTCCGGAATAAACCCAGTCAGTTTCATCGGACAAAATGTAGTCTTTATGAACTGACAATCCGGCACAAATCCGGCCAGTTTCTGATGAGGAATGAAGATGTTTGAGGGAGAAATCCCACCAACATGGCAAATCATTCTATAAACACGCTCACACTCAGAAGAATACTTCAACTCAAACGACAGGGCACCAACAATCGCCAGATTGCCTTGTCATGTCAGATTTCCCGGGACACTGTCAATCTCTATGTCCAGCGTATTATTGCCTGTAGTCGAACAATCGACACCTTGCTCGAACTCGATGACGAGAAACTTGCAGGTATTCTGATGGCACCTCCCGTGCCTCCTCCGCCTGATGAACGATATCTGGATCTGGAAAAGCGGCTTCCGCAACTGGCTCACGAACTCTCGGGTGCGCACATGACAAGGCGCGTGCTTTGGGAGCATTATCGCAAAGAGTTTCCAGGTGGTTATAGCTATGCCCAGTTCTGCGATCGCCTGCATCGCCATCTGCTGACGACTAAAGCCGTGATGCATCTGGAACACAGACCGGGAGAGCAGACATTTCTCGATTACGCCGGTGACAAGGTGTACTACTACGATCCTGCCACAGGAGCGGCTATCCCTTGTTCTTTATTCGTGAGTGTACTGCCATTTTCCGGTTACTCATACCTCGAAGCCCAGCGCACCCTGCATACCGAGCAAATGTTAATGTCTATGAACCACATGGTAAGGTACATGGGCGGCGTGACGGAGTCCGTCACCAGCGTTAACATGAAGCAGTACGTCATAAAGTCAAACCGGTACGAGCCCACCCTAAACGAGATCGTAATGCAGTGGAGCTGTCATTTTGATACGACCCTGATGGCCACACGCGTTGCTTCTCCCCGTGATAAAGCTGCAGTGGAAAGCACTGTCAATAGCGTGTATAAACGCATTTATCCGTACTTGAAAGACAAGCGGCCAAGAAGTCTCTCAGAGCTCAACGCAATCATCCATGAAGCGCTTGAGATCTACAACAATGCTCCCATGCAAAAGAAACTGTACTCGCGCCGGGAAGCCTTTGAACAGTACGAACGACATCTGCTAAAACCATTGCCCAAAGATGACTTTGTACCCAAAACCACGGTGCAAGCCAAGGTCGCACCAGACTACCACATACAGGTCAGCAGGGAAAAGCATAAATACAGTGTCCCTTATTCCTTTATTGGGCAAACCTTGCGAGTCGTCTATGACTGCGATCATGTTGAGATCTATGCAGGCAATACCAGAATCGCATGCCACAGAAGGAGTTATGTCAAACATGGCTATACCACCTTCGAGGCACACATGCCACTAAAACACCAGTTCTATCAGGAGTCCAGAGGATGGAATGCAGAATATTTCCTTACACGAGCCGAGCGTATAGGACCCGAGACACAAAGTGTAATCGGTATCGTGCTCAATAAACGGCAGTTCCGGGAACAGAACTTCAAATCCTGCCTTGGCATCCTGAAGCTTGCTGACAAATACACGCCACAGCGTCTGGAAGCCGCATGCCGAAGGCTTCATGGTGTGGTCAAGGTCAACTATAAAATGCTGCTTTCAATCCTTGATCAGCGACTTGACCAGGCTCCGGTAGAACAAGGGCAGAGACTGTTCACCCAACATGAAAACATTCGCGGCGCAGAAGCCTTCAACCTTTCCACTCATACCAATTAAACACTTATCATGACAGACCCAAACGCAACACTCACAAGATTAGAACAATTGAAGCTCGAAGGAATGCTTCAGGCCTTTCAAGATCACTTGGCTATGCCGGATGCTGAGCGGTACGAGGCCAATGAACTGGTAGCTCATTTAGCCGACATGGAATATCTTCATCAGACTTCCAGACGAACGGACATGTTTCTAAAACTCAGCAAACTGCGCTACGACGCCGTACTTGAGCAGGTGGAATGCGCCGCAGAACGCAACCTTACCCGACAGCAACTCAACGCCCTCAGTGATGCAAGTTTTATCCAACGCGCTGAAAACGTACTGATCACAGGCGCAACAGGTTGCGGAAAAAGTTATCTCGCCTGTGCCATTGGAAGAAGAGCCTGCATGCATGGTATCAAAACCCTGTATCTGGGAATGAACAGATTTGTCGAACGCGTCAACCTCGCTCGATTGGATGGATCGTTCATTAAATTGCTGAACAGCATTGAAAAATTTCCCCTGGTCATTTTAGACGACTTTGGACTCGCTCCAATGGATGATAACACCCGATTGGCGATGATGCAACTGCTGGAAGACAGATATGGACGTAAGTCAACCATCATTGTTTCGCAATTGCCGCTATCTAAATGGCATCAGGCAATAGATGAGCCAACACTAGCTGATGCAATTATGGACAGATTGTCAGCTTCGGCACACTGTATAGAATTGAAAGGCCCCTCTAAGAGGGGTAAGAAAAACAAATAAAATGTACATTCGTTAAATCTTCCTCATCCCGGAATGAGTGGCCGGGTTTGCTCCGGAATCGGTGGCAGGGTTTGATCCGGAACACTGGCCGGGTTTACACCGGAATATTCAATATAAACTATTCATTTGGCAGATGCCAAAAAAACCTTTGGGCCATAACCTAGGCTATTTTTTACATCAGCTTCTTACTTCTGTCAAGAATTACTCTTTCCAGAGTTCTGATGATAAACTTAGATGTTAATGAATGTGACTATTTATGTAGCCGCCATTTTACTATATTCTAAACAAATGTGGAGGGATTTGAGGGAATTCTATAAATGGGCGAAGGCTTTTGAAAGATGAATGAAAACTAAAAAGAGCTGGTAAAAGGGTCACTTTGATACAGAGTATAATTTTTTTACCGTAACTTTGTTACATAAATATGCTAAATATACCATAACTTTATTACATGTTTAAGAGACAGCTATTATTGGAACTTGAAAAATGGAGGCAAAATATGCCCCGCAAACCACTCGTAATTAGAGGTGCTAGGCAAGTTGGAAAAACCACCCTTGTGAATCAATTTGCAGCGCAGTATGAGCAATACATCTATATAAACCTTGAACTATTAGAAGACAAGGAACCCTTTAAAAATTTCTCATCCATAGAGAACTTAATAAATACTTTATTCTTCCTTAAAAATAAAACATTAGCTAAAAAAAGTACCACATTAATATTTATTGATGAGATACAAGAGGTTCCAAAGGCATTGAATATACTAAGATACTTTTATGAACTGGCGCCTGAGATTTCAGTTGTTGCAGCAGGAAGTATGCTTGAAACTTTATTTGATAAGAATATTAGTTTCCCAACAGGTCGAGTAGAATATAAAGTAATTAGACCCGTTTCGTTTCCGGAATTCCTATCAGCAATTGATGAGACCGCTGCGTTAGAACA
>CAJBPC010000024.1 GCA_903957405.1 uncultured bacterium
ATAAAAAAGCACATGCAACATGAGGTCGCCAAGCTCTTCCCGGATGCCGTTCCAATCCCCCTCGGTGATGGCATCTGCCAGTTCATAGGTCTCCTCGATGGTGAGCTGCCGAAGACTCTGGATCGTCTGCTTCCTGTCCCATGGACACTGCTCACGCAACTCGTCCATGATCAATTTCAATCTGATGAACTTCTCTTCCAATGTACTTGTCATGTTATCAACCTTTCAGTGCCGTATAAACGAAATATGATCCAAAGACGAACGTCAGGATAACCGATGAGATGATTAGGAATAGACCCATCTTCGCAACGGTCAAACCCTTTGACTGCCCGTAGAAAGCCCGCATGGATCGATAGAGATACCAAAGCACCCATAAGGTGAGACCTGTCCTCATCCATCCCCACAAAGCCCAGCCCGTTGCACGATCCAACTGTACGATCAGAAAAAACAACAGCAGGAACAGATAGGTATGGATATACGTGTGCAACAGAAAAATCACGTGGTTGGCGTAGTGATACCCTCTCCTGCGCAGATACATCAGCTTGAGCAGCAATGCAAGCAAAGGAAGCGATATGAACATTACGGTTGGAATGCTGTGCATGAAACGTTCCAACACATGCGCCAGATAAAGCCCAGGCCTGCCTTTATAATCCTCCTGTATGGCGAAATTCCTGTACACAAGGAAACGCTTCAACCAGCCATCCCGGCGTGCATCCGGCAAAAGGGCCTGAAGGGAGTCGTACTGTTGACGATCCTCGTGATCCGTGACACCTGAGATGCTGAGGAATTCCGGGCCTTCCGCACCAATTTGTTCAATGTCGATGATGCCAATGGTCCGGTTCAAAGAATCCCGGAAATGAGCCAACGCGGCCTTATCACCTACGGACACCATCGTATCATTTTCGTTGCGAATAATGTAACCGTTCAGCAAATGATACCTGTTGCCCTCCTCGCCCTGCTCGTTCAACAGCCGCACAAGACTTGCCGGAGTCTGATAGTATCCCTTGAATTCCGTCTTCAATTGCTTGGGATCCAGCTTCACGAAAAAAGTGAAGAGGACAAGGAAGAAAAATGCGGACGTAAAGATGTACATCTTCACGGGATCCACATACATCGCACGCTTTCCCTGCAGGAATGCAAGGGAAAGATACCCGGGCCGGGTGATGAGGGTGCCGATGGTCTTGAAATATTTCCCGTCAAAATGGACCATATCGCTGAAGAAATGACGGATCAAACCCATCGTGGATAAGGAATGATCTATGTTCTCCTGACCGCAGTCCTGGCAAAAGCGACCTTGAACGATGCTTCCACAGTTCAGACAGTCCTTTTGATTCCTTTGTGGTGCGTGTGACAAGTCTTTGAAATTTTTCCTAAAATTAGGAAGAATAAGGCTTGAGCCGATAAAATGCATCCGCATTCCATCTGGCAGGGGTCATGGGGCGCACACCGAAAAGCACGAATAATATGTAAACGATGATTGACGAACTGATTACTCATCCCAACAGCATCGTCATGACGGGTTAACGGAATGAACCACGGAGTATCTGAAAGAACCCGCCGAACCGGCAGAAATGAGCGTGTCGATATGCAAAAGAAAATATACCGGCATCACAAGCGCACGGAATTGACAGTCAACGGTATCCGACGGGTCTGCCAAGGGATGCGAAAAACATGAACGGAGAGCATACGTCCATATAGATCAATAGAAGTCATGTCGACATGCATGCCGACTTCATTTGATCTATAGCAAGAGACCTCACGTGGCAATTGTTCAAGATACACCGATAGATTCAACTGAACCAACATGCTGATGCATCCATTGTGCATCAGCAGAGATCAGGTATGCTTCACGAAACATGATCAAACAATTCGGCATGGATAAGCTCCATGGTTCTTGAATCTTTACGAACATAATGGGACATGCCCGATGAAGATGTCCTGTCAATGAACATCTCGAAATCACCGGAATATCTCCGACATTCCTAAAAACTGATCTCCATCCTGTTCGGTCCGATGTTGATATTCTTTGCCTGGCCGGAAATCTCTACGGTCACTCCATTGACGATGACACCCTGTTGCAGGGCAACTCGGGAAGCGATGCTGAGAATGGGGCCGAAGCAGTTCGGCAGGCGAAAGCAGCAATCGAG
>CAJBPC010000025.1 GCA_903957405.1 uncultured bacterium
AACCCTCTCGCATTGCAAGAGTTCACTGAACTGCAAGAACGTCATCAGTTCCTAGAAGAACAACTCAACGACGTTCGTTCATCGCGCCGTGAATTGGCTCAAGTTATTGTCCGTTGTCTTCAACTTTGTTTGACGTCTATTGAGACAAATACTGACTATTATCACGATCAGAAAAAATGATTGGCTATGGCTACTTAGACTCTTTGCAACTGAGAAACCAACAAAGAGATTCCCGCCTATTAATAAAACCACCCGGATGACAGGTCCGGGCAACCCGACAATATGAAGAAAGGACATCAGTTCGAGAAGTTCATCGTAAAAAAAAAGAACAGCGTCGTTAAGGAAGAGATCCGGCAGGAGAAACGCAAGGTGAAAAAGCAAAGATCGGATCAGATAGAATTCAAGAAGCAAACCAAAAGAGCGCAAGCGGCCATCGGCGACCAATCAACCGGTACAAACCAGGTGAAACCGGGTCCGGTGAAGCCGAGCATCGTGAAAAAGCCGACCGAACAGATGCCGCTCAACAAATACATCGCGCACTGCGGCATCTGCGCACGAAGGGATGCCGCCCTGCTCGTAAGGGATGGGAAAGTGCGGGTCAACAACGTGGTCGTGACGGAACCCGGCTTCAAGCTGGGGGATAATGACGAGGTGACGATCTCCGGCAAGAAGTTGTTTCCCGCGCGGAACCTGGTATATATCCTGCTCAATAAACCGAAGGACTTCATCACCACTTCTGAAGACACACATGGCAGAAAGACCGTGATGGATCTCGTCAAGAGTGCCACCAACGAAAGGATCTATCCCATCGGGCGACTCGACCGGAACACGACGGGCGTCCTGCTGCTCACCAACGATGGCGAACTCACCCAAAAACTCTCTCACCCGAGCTTTGAAGTGCGCAAGACATACGAAGTGAAACTCGACAAGCCGCTTACGAAAGCCCATTTCGACAAGATAGTGGCCGGTGTGAAACTGGAAGACGGCATGGTCTATATCGATGCACTGGCATTTGCCGATCCAAAAGACAAGTCGATCATCGGCATTGAGATCCACAGTGGACGCAACCGCGTCGTCAGGAGGATATTCGAATCTCTGGGGTATGATGTCAGGAACCTCGACCGAGTGATGTTCGCCAACCTGACGAAAAAGAACGTGGACCGCGGCAAATGGCGGTTCCTGAAAGAGAAGGAAGTCAGGCTGCTGAAGTTCATGAACAGCTCGTTCCTCAGAAAGGCAAGAGTAGATCCTGATGAGCTCGACTGACCCGATACCATTATCCCCAACTTTTAATTCCCATTCTTTTTTGAAACCGGAAATCATATTCGAGTCTCCCGAGATCATGGCAGTCAACAAACCATCCGGTCTGCTGACACTTCCCGACCGTTTCGACGGAGAACTGCAATCCCTCAGGGGACTGCTCATGAAATATCACGGTCATGCATACACGATACACCGCCTTGACCGTGACACCAGCGGACTGATCATCTTCGGGAAGACCCTCGAAGCGCAACAGCACTACACAAAACAGTTCGAGGAACGCAAGGTGGAGAAAACGTATCTCGGGCTCGTGATGGGTAGGATGGAGCAGGAAAGCGGTACGCTGGACCAGCCGATCGCCGAACATCCCACTGTCAAAGGCAAGATGTCGGTACAACGGCAAGGCCGGCATGCGGTCACGCACTTCACCCTACTGGAGACGTTCAGCAAATACAGCCTGCTGTCGTTCCGGATCGAGACCGGCCGCACACATCAGATAAGGGTGCACATGCACAATGCCGGCCATCCGATCGCATGCGACCCGATCTACGGCAATGCGGCACCGATACTGCTGTCTGCCATAAAAAAGAATTTCAATCTGGCGAAATCCGCCGAAGAGGAAAGACCCTTATTGAACAGGCTGGCACTACATGCATGGCAACTGAGCCTGGAAGACATGCAGGGGAATGTCCTCCAGCTGGAGGCCCCACTGCCCAAAGACATGGATGCCTGCCTGAAGCAATTCAGGAAATGGTCGAAATAACCCCAACAGTTCGGAGTCCTGACCTGTAGTAGGCCTTTGTCATGGCTCGTGCAGGGCACCGCCTCGTGTGAGGGAGGATTTCCCGAACCTCCCTTTCACATCGTCGATGGCTTTATAGAGCCCGGCTTTCTTTTGCGTGTCTGTAAACAGATTCGTTTGTAAAGCCTCCCCGGTCAATTCACTCACCCTTATACCGAGCAGCCTGACCTTTTCGCCTTTCCTGTAGAGCTTCCTGAAAAGCTCCTTGGCGAAAGGTATCAGCTCGTCATCGTAGAACGTATAGGGAATGGCTCGCTGGCGGGAGGTGGTCTCGAAATCCGGGTAGCGGATCTTCACCGTCACACATCCGGCCATCTTGTTCTGTTCGCGGAGCTGGAAGGCGACTTTCTCCGTCATGCTCACGAGCGATGTCAACAACACGCTTTCTTTGCCGATGTTCTCTTCAAAAGTCTGCTCTGTGGAGATCGACTTGGCCTCATGGTAGGGCTGTACGGCTCCATCATGACAACCACCGGCTTTGCGGATCAGTTCCCCGGCACTGGCCCCCATCCTGGCAGAAAGCACCCTCACGGGATAGGCCGCCAGTTCCCCAATGGTCGAGATGCCCATTTCCTGAAGGGTATGGAGGGTATGGTCTCCGACACCGGGAATGCTGCCGACAGATAGGGGTGCGAGGAATTCCGCTTCCATACCATGTCGTATCTGGAGGTATCCGTTTGGCTTTGCCTCATTGGTGGCCATCTTGGCAACCATCTTGTTGGAAGCGAGTCCGAAAGAAATCGGGAGTCCGGTCTTCTCCATGATCTCCTCTCGAAGGCTGACCGTCCACGCCAGCGCATCGTGGAAACGGTCCATCCCCGTCAGGTCGATATAGAACTCGTCAATGGATGCCTTCTCAAACAACGGGGCGCGGGCTGCGATGATGTCTGTCACCCATCGGGAAAAACGGGTGTACTCTCCCCTTGACCCCTGCAGCACCAATGCCTGCGGGCAGAGCTGTACGGCCTTTTTCATGGGCATGGATGAGTGAACGCCGAACTTCCTGGCCTCATAGCTGCAGGTGGTGACGACGCCGCGCTCACGGCTCCCCCCAACGATCAGCGGCTTGCCCCGAAGTGTGGGGTTATTGAGGATTTCAACCTCCACGAAGAATGCATCGAGGTCGAAATGAGCGATGTTGCGGTGTGGTATGGTCTCACCCACGATGGGCGTGGATTGGGTTAAGGTTTAGATGTCAGTTTTATGATCCATCAAAGCCATCCATGCCCGGCACATGGCCATTGGCTGGCGGGCTTTGCGTCAGACAAGATACGCCATTGGATCGATCAGGAGAGATATACTTCCAGCAGACCGTCGGGCAGTTCCACCTCCACTTTTCGCTGCTTATGATCCAAATGCACCAGTGTCGACTCATTGAGTGGAATCAGGACTTCCTTCTCCTGCATCTCCAGCCTCAGTAAAATCTGCAGGGGCTGCTCGATGACCTCCAGGACCGGCCCCAGGTCATCACCAGAGGCGATGACGTGATACCCCAGCATGGAAATGGGTGCATTTTTTGATGCGAGGCTTCGGGCCATCTCTTCCGGGAGCCAGACGCCCTTTTTCAGCAACAGTTGTGCCTTCTCCCGGGACGTGATGCCATCAAAGCTGATGAATGTTTCACTGTCTGTTTTGGCGGTCATTACAACCGGAAAATAGGGTAGGAAGCTTCCCTTTACTTGTTCGATGAAGAAGGCTTCCACCCCCTGAAAGGATGTTCTTTTTCCGAGCTCATGCTTGAGGAGCAATGTGCCGTCGAGGCCGTGCGTGGCCACTATGGTACCGATGCGGATCTGGGTTTCCATGGCATAAAAGAGAAAAGCCCCTGTAGGAGGCTTTTCTGCTAAAATTTAGAAGTGATTTATGCTTCAGGTTTGGGTTCCACATCCGGCTGGCGTTCAGGACGACGCTGCGGAGGGGGTGGAGGTGCTGAAGGCCTGCGGCCGCGGCGACGATTCCGGGAAGCTTCTTCCTGGCGCTGGCGGATCCTCGTCTCGTGTTCCGTATGCCATACCTGGAATTTCTCCATGGCGGTGGCTTCGTCGAACAAGTTGAGGGTTACACCACGCAGCAGGTGTTTCAGATAAAGAACTCCTTTGTACGAAAGGATTTTGCGGACCGTATCAGTCGGCTGGGCGCCTTTGTGCAGCCAGTCCAATGATTTTTGACGGTCGATCTGGATCGTTGACGGAACAGTCAACGGATTGTAAGTGCCGATCTTCTGGATGAACTTGCCATCCCTTGGCGCGCGGGCATCTGCCACGACGATGAAGTAGAACGGCCTTTTCTTACTTCCGTGACGTTGTAGTCGGATTTTTACAGCCATAAAAAATGGAGATTTTTTTTGGGTGATTAAAGAAAGGGTTACTGTCTAATGGAGGGCGAAATTAGGACTCCCAACGGACACGGCAAAACAAAAAATAGAAAATTGAAAGAAACATGAAAAGACTCAACGCCGTCCGGGCCCCATGCGCATGCCTGCCGGCATTTTCTGCATGACTTTCATCATGTCACGCATCTGTTCGAATTGCTTCATGAACTGGTTGACTTCTGCGATGTCCTTGCCACAGCCCCCTGCGATGCGCTTCTTGCGGCTCGGATCGAGTATGTCGGGGTTGGCCCTTTCCAGAGGTGTCATGGAACGGATGATGGCTTCCACGCCCTTGAAGGCATCGTCGCTGATGTCCACATTCTTCATCGCATTGCCAATACCGGGTATCATCGACATGAGGTCCTTCAGGTTGCCCATCTTTTTGATCTGCTGCAGCTGGTCCAGGAAATCCTGGAAATCAAACTGGTTCTTGCGGATCTTCTTCTCCAGTTTTCGGGCCTGTTCCTCGTCGAACTGCTCCTGAGCCCGCTCCACCAGGGTGGTGATGTCGCCCATGCCGAGGATACGCTGAGCCATACGATCGGGATAAAAGACATCCAGCGTGTCCATCTTCTCTCCGCTGCTCACGAATTTGATCGGTGCGTTGACGGTATACCGGATGGAGAGTGCCGCACCACCCCTCGTATCGCCGTCCAGCTTGGTGAGGACCACCCCACTGAAATCCAAACGGTCATGGAATGCTTTGGCGGTATTGACCGCATCCTGACCGGTCATGGAATCCACGACGAAGAGAATCTCCCGGGGATTGATGGCGGCTTTTATGTTTGCCACCTCGGTCATCATGACCTCATCCACCGCAAGACGGCCGGCAGTATCGATGATGACCACGTTCTTATTTCTCGCTTTCGCAGCGGCAATGGCCTTCCTGGCGATGTCCACCGCATCTTTGTTGTCAGGATCGCTGAACACATCCACAGAGATCTGCTCTCCGAGGATTTTCAGCTGGTCGATGGCCGCCGGGCGATAGATATCGGCTGCCACGAGCATGGGAGACTTCCCCTTGCGGGTCTTCAGGTAATTGGCCAGCTTGCCGCTGAAGGTGGTCTTACCGGACCCCTGGAGTCCCGCTATCAGGATCACCGTGGGATTCCCCGAAAGGTCAAGCTCGCTTTCGTTACCACCCATCAGTGCCGCCAGCTCGTCCTGAACGATCTTCACCATGAGCTGGCCCGGACTGATCGCAGTCAAGACCTTCTGCCCCATGGCCTTCTCCCGGATATTATCGGTGAACTCCTTGGCGATCTTGTAGTTCACGTCAGCATCTATCAAAGCCTTTCGGATATCCTTGATGGTATTGGCGACATTAAGATCGGTCACACGGCCTTGGCCACGGATCTGCTTGAACGCCGACTCCAACCTTTCACTTAAACTCTCGAACATGAGAATGGATTTACACAAAAAAAAATGAACATCGTAAGATGTTCAATGTAACGGACAACGAAATTACGAAATCAAAGGCAACAGCGGTTACCCCATGTAACTTTTAAGATATTGACTGCGAGAAGTGCTTCTGAGCTTGGTGATGGCCTTATCCTTTATCTGCCGAACCCGTTCACGGGTGATGCCGAAACGATCACCGATCTCCTCCAGACTCAGCGGATGGTCCTCACCGATGCCGAAGAACAGGCGAATGACTTCCTGCTGCCGGTCTGTCAGCTGGACAAGGGATCGCTCGATCTCCTGCTTCATGGAGTCTACCCGGATCAGTTGTTCATCCGTGTCAACGGCATTCGGATTCTGCATGACATCTATCAGGGTGCCGTCTTCACCATCCATAAGAGGACAATCCATGCTCACATGCCGAAAGCTGCTGCTCAGGGAGGCCACGATGTCGTCTGTGTCCATGTTGAGGAATTCTGATATCT
>CAJBPC010000026.1 GCA_903957405.1 uncultured bacterium
TAATCTCCCGTTACAAGCTCATTTGTTCGTTACCATTTCAGCAGCGCACTGGCCCATGTGAATCCGCTCCCAAAAGCTGCTAGACAGATGAGATCACCTTCTTTCACCAGTCCATTCTCCCATGCTTCGCAAAGGGCTATCGGAACAGAAGCCGCAGTAGTGTTCCCGTATCGCTGGATATTGTTATATACCTGGTTGTCTTTAAGGCCAAGCTTCTGCTGAACGAACTGAGAAATCCTGAGGTTTGCCTGATGGGGTATCAGCATATCCAGATCAGATGTTTGGAAGTTATGAGCATGCAGCGCTTCCAGAATCACTTCCGGGAATTTCACAACGGCTTTTTTAAAGACCGCAGGACCATCCATATAGGGGTAGATCTGGCCTTTATCGATCATGGAATGGCTGAAGAACATCTGACCGATCTCCGCATCATCAAAGTCCGCATACTTTTCCTCTTTCCAATGGTTGGCATGTGTACCCGGATTGTAATTTGCCAGAATCTCCGCGCTTTCACCATCGCTATGGAGGTGTGTACTGAGGATGCCTTTGTTAGAATCTTCTGTGGGTTGAAGTACCACGGCACCGGCGCCGTCCCCGAAAATCACGCTCACATTGCGCCCACGGGTCGAAAAGTCAAGTCCGAACGAGTGCTTTTCGCTGCCCACGACGAGGATGTTCTTGTACATGCCACTTCGTATGAACTGGTCCGCTACGCTCAGGGCATATAAGAATCCGCTGCATTGGTTTCTGACATCGAGGGCACCGATTTCTTTCATCTTAAGGGCACGTTGCAGCAGCACACCACATCCAGGGAAATAGTAGTCAGGGCTAAGTGTTGCGAAAACGATGAAATCGATATCCTGCGGTGTGATACCCGCCCTTTCGATTGCAATTATTGATGCTTCGACAGCCATGGTGGTGGTTGTCTCTTCCGTCCGGTGGGCATATCTTCTTTCCTTGATGCCAGTCCGTTCCTGGATCCATTCATCATTGGTCTCCATGTACTTCAAAAGATCGTTGTTGGTGACAACATTCTCGGGTAAATACTTTCCAATGCCGGCGATTTTCGATCGTTTCATATGGATTCTTGTTTGGGGCTCAAATTACATAAAATGGTAGGTAGACCTTCGGAAAATGTAACGTATGTAAAATTTACTGTTGGTTCAGCAGGGCCATGGCAAGTATATCCTTTGCGAATTTTTCGGTTTCGGATTCCACCGAAGCGATGTCTTTTGATTTGATATGGGATCCAATGACATGATTCCCTGCATTCGGAATGGCGACAGCCCGTTTCAGATCACTCGGTGTACCGACATCGGAGAACATGCGTTGCATAGCGGAGACTTTTACTACCATATCCTGGTTCGCTTCGTCTTTGTAATAGTATAGCATCAAGAGCGGTTGTGTGACTTTTTGGAAGAGCTCTTTTTTCATCGTTGTTTCCATCATTTCCTGCAAGGCCACAACCCCTTCGATCCTGTATTTTCCATACCAATATTTCAGATATGTTTCACTTTGATCAGCAGTGGTAATGTGATCAGATTTTTTTATAAGTCTTGCGATTTGTAATCCCCATGGATTATTCAGCAAGGGCGCATTCGGATCGAATATTTCAATATTGGGGGAGTATAGTATCAGTGCATGTACTTTATCAGGATATTCGGCTGCCAGTTGCAATGCATTCGTGCATCCCGTTGAAGTACCCATAAGGATGACTTTTTCTCCAAGTTTGGCACCGATTGCCAATGCTTGTTTTGCGCTTTCCCAGTATTTCTCTGCAGTCAGATTGATGAATGGATCCGAACTGTCAAGTCCGTGTTCTGCCAAGCGTGCGAGATAAAGGTTGCAACCGAATTTTTTTGCAAAATTCACATGTACCGGATCGCCTTCTTCTTGAGAAGCACTGAATCCGTGGAGGTAAACCACAGCATACGGAGTCTTTTTTTTCAGTGAATCATTTTGCCATACGATGCGTGCCTCGTTCTCCGGCTTAATTGGATGGCCATCTTCAATTTGTCTGACATAATCATCCAGCAGCAATGTGGAATCCGGAGTGATTGGGAAATCTGAAGAATAAATGGGCGTGTCGGGATTGGGACCAAGTAGATAAATAATGGCAAGAAGTCCTATGATGAACAAGGACCATTTCAGGAATTTCATGTGAGGGCTTTTCCAAATATATAGATAAACGGCGTGTGCTGTAAGAATGCCTTTTCTCATTTTGAAAATGGCTGAATTCCAATTGAAATCCTTTGAAACCATGCCATGATCTTATGTCAGGCCGGTTCAAGCTGGAATACTGATCATTTCAACCATCATCGGATCATCAGGTAATCATTCAGATGCTTGACCATGCAGGTTGATCATTGCCATTCCACCAGTGAAATACCCAATCCGACCGTTGTCTGTTTGTGGTTGTAATCGATCATACTTTCGCCATATCCTGAAAAAAGCTGGAGATGTCCCTTCAGGTTTCCGGATATGGGGATGGCCCAATCGAATTGCAATGAACCGCGGTTGTCATCTCCGAAGCGAAGGGAGTGCCTTGCCAGCATGGAGAGTTGGTGACCCTTGAAATTCCGCGAAACCAACAGGTCGCCACGGCCTATGAAGTTCATGATTTCAGGATTCTCGTCATCCTCATCGGGTATCCTGAACCATGGACGCAGCAGAACCATCCAGTCATTCTTTTCGAATCCAGCTTGTAGGATGATGCGGTTCCAGCTGCGTGAATATGGAAGTGCCCTGCCATTGGACTGATGGGTGAAACCTACGCCAAGCAAGCGTCCATTCAAACCGAAAAGCCTGTAATTCGTTGCAAATGTCAGCATTGCTTCCGGTTCATAATTCGTCTCCCGGAAAGCTCGGGATAACTCCGGGTTGTACAATTGCCATCTGGAGGTCTGTGTATATCCTGCCCAAAGGTCTCCGTGACCATTGAAAATACCTTGTACGATCTTGGTCTTGAAACTCAGTTGGAATTTCATTTCCACAGGAGTGATAGGGATTTCACCTGAGGCGGAGTAGGCTGGATTTTCACTGTATGGTTGCTTGTTCGGATCAGATGTCCAGTTGCCTAAAAGCACGTAAAGTGGTTTGTGCTGTACCAGCCTGAACGTTCCACGTCGGGAGGCAGAATCAAGCTCCCAGCGCTCCGTCAAAGACCTTCTTTCGTCAAAAGCAAAAAGGTCATATTTCTTTTGGGCTGTTGTTTTATGTGAAAAAGCAATCGAAAGGATGGCTGTGGCAATCAAAATACGGCGCATGACTGAAAATCATTTTGGTTTCAGGGTTTGCTCAGTCCACTTTTTTGAAGACAAGGCTTTGTTTTCCGTTTCGGTAAAGGGTGAGTCTGCCGTTATCAATCTTGTATTCTAATATTCCGGGTGACATTGCATTCCTGAATGGTACTTCGAAAGCGGCGTCGGGGCATGTCTTGAAATTGGATTCCATCGGGGAAAAGATGATTCTGTTTCCTTTGAATTCAGCTTTGCCGGTGAAATTGTTGCAGCTTGTTTTTCCGATGATCTGGTTCTTGTCGGTATGAAATTCGATATAAGGTCTTTCTGATCTTCCCTCTGTGACAATGATCGGTTTTCCGTTAATTGATTCCAATGCCCAGATATCATGCAGGCGGTTGTCAAAAATCCATCGTCCGCATCCGATATGTCTTTTGAATTCTTTATCGTTTCCATGTTTCAGGCTGACCATCACACTGAATGTGAATTTATCTCCTGACATGTTATCGATGCATTCCTGGCTGGTGATGGAGATGTCTAGTTCTCCAGCCTCGGTCGTGGCATGATAGCGGGTGCTGTTTCCGTCGGCATCCACCACAGCTTCCAGGGCCGGTGTATTGAACACCAATCCATCCATGGTCTTGAACTGGAACCGGTTGTCTCTGTTCATCTCGAGGCTCCAGCCGGGTTCATTTCCGGTGGCGTAGAATTCGATTCCGCGACTGAGTTTTCCCATGATGAAATCCGTGCTTATTTCTCCCTGTTTTTCCGTCTGTCTTGCAGGGTGCTTATCGGCGTATTTGCCGGGTAAGTGACATGACATGAGGTTGAGCAGTATTACGGGTATGAAAATGTTTTTCATTTATTGAATGATATTGTCTTGCGAAAGGTATATGTTTTCCATAACAATACAACTTAGGGGGACTAACATGAATGTGTAGGGGGGCTGAGTAATCGAGCTTTTATTACCATTAGAGCGGGCAAGACAGGTGTGTAAACGACAAGAGGGATGAAACCGGTTTCATCCCTCTTGTCATTTACTTATCAGCTATCCGAAAACAAGACCGTGATGTTGTACTGATGGTCTTGTGAGGAGCATTAATTTGAATTAGACTTGATTTGTTTAGCCAGTCTGTTGCGTTCATTTTCGTCCAGGATGACTTTCCGCATACGGATGAAGTTCGGGGTCACTTCGATGCATTCGTCTTGCTGGATGTATTCCATACACTCTTCCAGGGTGAGTAGTGTTTTGGGTGTGATGCTTGTGGCAGCATCGCTGCCGCTGGCGCGCATGTTGGTGAGTTTCTTGCCTTCGTTGGGGTTCACGACAAGGTCACCGGGTTTATTGTTCTCGCCGATGATCATGCCTTTGTAGACTTCTTCTCCCGGATCTACGAAGAAAATACCTCGGTCCTGTAGTTTATCTAGTGAGTATCCTGTAGTCGAGCCAGCGTCTTTTGACATTAAAACACCGTTACTGCGACCTGGGATTGAACCTTTCCAGGGCTTGTATTCATTAAACCGGTGGGCCATCACTGCTTCGCCTGCAGTGGCAGTGAGCATATTGGTCCTAAGTCCGATCA
>CAJBPC010000027.1 GCA_903957405.1 uncultured bacterium
CCGGTTCATCAAGATCACCAACGCGGGGATGAAAGAAAGCCATGCACACGATGTCGTGATCACCAAAGAGGCACCGAATTACAGCAGATAAGCCCGCTCAAGGTAAAAGCCATTGCACGGCGACATAGGCGTAACGGATATCGGCATGCGTTGCCGAAGATGAAAAAAGGTTTATATTTATTTATGCGAGAGTTCGTTGTGATCTGCTGCATCCTGTTGACACTGCCTTTCAGCACTGCCGGACAGACGGATACATGCAGGCTTCGCATCAGCCTGCTCACCTGCAGTCCCGGATCGGAGTTGTACTCGACATTCGGCCATAGTGCACTCCGGGTCGTTGATTCGTCCACCGGGACCGATATCGTCTATAACTACGGGGTATTCGACTTTCATGATCCCGAATTCTATGTCAAGTTCTTACGGGGCAAACTGCTGTATTACCTCGATCAGGGGAATTTCAGCGATTTCATGTATGCGTATTCCATGGATGACCGGTCCGTCTCTGAACAATTGCTGCGGTTCGACTGCTCCGAAAAAATGGACATGCAGCGATTTCTTTTCGACAACCTCCGCCCGGAGAACAGGAGTTACCATTACGATTTCCTCTTCGACAACTGCACCACCCGGCTGCGGGACCTGATATGGAAGCGACTGAGGAATGACGCTGTTACGGCCGCCGTCACGGATGACCCCGGTCGGACATTCCGCAACCATCTGCATTACTACCTCGACAATAACCGGATGGATTGGGCAAAGCTCGGCATCGACATCCTGTTGGGATCGAGGCTTGACAGGGCAATGGACAACAGCGAAGCCATGTTCCTGCCCGACTACCTCGAAAAGGGGATCGACAGCACCCTTAGCGGTGGTAAAGCACTGACCGAAGAAAAACAATTGCTTTTCAGCAGCACGTCACCGCCCCCAGGCCCCGGAAGTCCGCTATCCCCCGCGTTGATCGCACTATCCGTCTTTTCCGCGGCACTCATGCTGATGCCATACTCACGGTTGCGGATAGCCGCGAATCTGACGGCAATGGGGGATTTCATACTTTTCTTTTTGACGGGACTCCTGGGTGTGTTGTTATTTTTCATGTGGACAGCCACCGACCATGCGTTATGCCGCGACAACCTGAATCTGTTATGGGCATTGCCGACGCATCTGCCGGCTGCATTTTTCATACGTTCGTTGAAGATGCCTGCCAAAAGGTATTTCACGGCTGTCGCGCTGCTGTCAGTCGCCCTGCTTGCGACATGGCCGTTCCTGCCGCAGGAACTGAACCCGGCATTGATACCGCTGATCATCGCGACGGGCTGGAGGAGCTGGCAGATTTCCAAAGTATCCGGCATTAAACAAACAGGATGAAAAAGCGTCTCACGCATATGGGAACGAACCTGTACTATACGGATGCGGGCATCGGGGCAACCATCCTCCTCCTCCATGGTTTCGGAGAGGCAGGAGATATATGGGATGTACAGGCAGGATTCCTCGCCGATCAGTTCCGCGTCATCGTACCGGACCTCCCCGGCAGCGGTGACAGCCTCTTGCCGGAAACGGACAAGGGATACCTCAGTCTGGAAGAGCACGCAGCGGCGATCCTTCATATACTCGACGAAGAGGAGATCGGTACGTGCACACTTGTCGGCCACAGCATGGGCGGATACATCGCACTGGCATTTGCGGAGCTTCATCCCGAACGGCTGAAAGCGCTGGGGTTGTTCCATTCCACGGCCATGGCGGACACCGACGACAAAAAGGCTCACCGCACCCGCAGCATTGCGTTCATGGAAGCATATGGAGCGAGGGCCTTTCTGCGTGAAGCGATACCCAATCTCTACGGAGATGGATTTCGCAGGACACAGGAAGATGTCGTCTCCCGCCACGTGGACCAAAGCGCCTCTTCCTTTTCCGTGCATGTCCTTTCAGGATATTACAAGGCCATAAGCCAACGACCAGACAGGCGGCATATCTTGCGAAATTTCACCGGCCCCGTCTTCATGGCAATCGGAGAAGACGATAAAACAATACCTTTACAAGAGTCTCTTTCCCAGTGCAGCCTGCCGAGGGAAAACCACATGCATATATGGAAAAACGTGGCGCATATGGGCATGCGCGAATCGCCGGTTGCCACAAACCAGGCGCTGCAATCTTTCATGGCAGATGTAAACCGGAACTGATTTGAAAAAGATCATCACACTCCTCGCACTTGCCGCATGCTATTGGAACGCCGCGTCAGCAAGGCATATTGCAGGTGGCGAGATGAGCTATACATACGTGGGTCAGGGATCGAACAGCAATTCCGGCATCTACCGGATCACCCTTAGGCTGTATCGCGATTGCCAATCAAGCGGCTCCCAACTGGACCAGGTGGCCGCCATCACCCTTTACCAGAACGGCATCGCAGGGATCTACCGCGACCTGCAAGTGCCCATCGGAACGACCGATGTGCTGCAACTCGCATCCCCCGGCCCATGCATTGACAATGCCCCGACGGTTTGCTACCAGATCGGCACGTACACCACCGACATAGAACTACCCTTTTCCGGCGGCGGATATACCGTCGCCTATCAGCGATGCTGCCGGATAGAGAACATCACGAATATCAACAACTCCGTCAATGCCGGGGCGACCTACATGGCCGTCATTCCCGGCACGGCCACGGGCGGGGCCTCCCCCAAGAACAGCAGTCCGATCTTCAGAGGAAGGGATACCGTACTCATCTGCGAGGATAATCCATTCATCTACGATTTCAGTGCAACCGATGCCGAAGGGGATTCGCTGGTATACACCTACGAAGACGCCTACAACTTTCAGCAGAGCGGCAGTCCGCAGCCATCCACGGCCCAGCCCCCTCCATACGAAAGCGTCTCTTACCGGTTCGGATTCTCGGCATTGCGGCCCATGGGTTCCGGCGTGATACTGAATCCATTTACCGGCATCATGTCGGGCACCGCCCCCGCATCGGGCATCTATGTGGTGACCGTTGCCGTTCTGGAATACAGGGGCGGCCTGCTCATCAACCGGCACCGAAAAGACCTGCACATCAAAGTGGCACCCTGCTCGATTGCGGCGGCTGACCTTGACCCGGAATATATCAATTGCGACGGCCTCGTCCTGACCTTCCAGAATAAAAACAGCAGTCCACTCATCCGAAACTATTTCTGGGATTTCGGGGTCGATGGCATCAAAACGGATACATCCAACATCGCAAGGCCCACCTTCACATACCCTGATACCGGCGTGTATAAAGTCATGCTGATCACAAACCGGGGGGAAGAATGCACCGATACGGCGTATACGTTGGCGAGGGTGTTCCCGAAATTTTCGGCCGGTTTCACGGTGCTCGAATCCTGCAAGAATATTCCGTTTCAATTCACGGATACGTCAAAGGCGACATTCGGCACCGTCAACAGCTGGCGATGGTCATTCGGCAATCCACTCATAAATCCCGACATCGCCACCACCGCCAGTCCAACCTATGCTTACCCGACCTCGGGAAGCTACCAGGTGCAACTCATCGTAGCTTCCAGCAAAGGCTGCCGGGACACCGTGGAAAAGACGATCAACGTACTCGATAAGCCGGTCATCCAGCGGACCAACGACACCGTCATCTGCGCCAGGGACACCCTGCAGTTGCAGGCACTTGGAGTGGGCACCGTCAAATGGACACCCTCCACCGGACTGAGCAATCCCGATATCCCCAACCCGCTCGCATACCCACTGGTACCCACCAAATACTATGTCAGCATCATCTCGGCCCCCGGCTGCGAGGCTGCGGATTCTGTCTTCGTGGATGTCAAACAGTTCGTGACGTTGGATGCGGGAAATGACACCACCATCTGCCTGACCGACACAGTTCGACTGACACTAAGAAGCGACGGGCTACGCTTCCAGTGGCAGCCTGCCGCGACCTTGGATGACCCTTCAATTAAGACTCCCCTCGCGACACCGACGCAAACGACACTCTATCAGGTAACGGCAAGCATCGGAAGCTGCGTTTCCTCGGATGGCGTCAGGGTCAC
>CAJBPC010000028.1 GCA_903957405.1 uncultured bacterium
CTCTCAGGACAAGGCATTGGAAGATGTCGTGGTGGTGGGATATGGCCAGGTCAGGAAAAAGGATCTTACCGGAGCCGTCGGTTCCTTATCACCGAGAGACATTGTGCGTGCCAACCCATCCAATGCCACGGCCGCCCTTCAGGGTCAGGTCACCGGGGTGGTCATCACCAAGGCCAGCAACAAGCCCGGCCAGGATTACAAGATCGACATTCGGGGTCAGAACACCATTACTGGAGCCACGGAGCCGTTGGTGGTGGTTGACGGAGTGATCGGAGCCCGTATGCGCGACATCAACCCCGCGGATATCCAATCCATAGACGTCTTGAAAGACGCATCTTCCACTGCCATTTATGGAGCGCGGGGCGCCAACGGCGTCATCATCATCACATCGAAGAAGGGTGTGAGTGGCAAGCCCAAGGTGACGATCGATAGTTATTACGGCAGTAAAAGACCTGCGCATCTTCCTCGTTTGCAGACGGCGCAGGAGTTTTATAAGATGGCTGCAGAAGATATCGTGCTGAATGGCGGAACGGCCGCGTCCTTTACGGCGAGCGAGTTGAACTGGATCAATTCCGGCAAGACCACCGATTGGGTCGATCTGGTCACACAGCCAGGTACCATCGCCAATACGACCGTTGCGGTGACTGGTGGCAATGCCGGCACGACCTATCGTTTTTCCGGTGGATTCATCCAGGAGGATGGAAACATCGACCATACGACATTCAAGAAGTTTTCTTTCAATGGCGCGGTCGACAGCCGCCTCCGTAGTTGGTTGCGTGTGGGATTCACGGCGTATATCAACTATTCCAAGAACCCGAATGGTTCATTGGAAGTCCTTCGGTCTGCTTACAGAGCGAGGCCAACCGGCGTGATCTACTATAATGATATAGTGAATCCGAGCGAGGGAAATGATCTTGCCATAGGTCCCTGGAATGACTTGTCCGTTTGGATGGGCATCAAAGACAATCAGGTTCCCAACCCGCTGATCGATGTGGATCCGAGCATTTACCAGAACAATACGGACTTCTCCAATCCCATGGGGAATGCGTTCGCCGAATTCACGCTTGCGCGGGGTTTGACTTTCAAGTCATCCATTTCTGCATCTGTGATCGATGAGCGCAATGGGGAGTTCCGGAATACGCTTTCCAAGTCGCAGCTCACGCGGATGCCAAGGGCGAACTACGAAGCCCGTAACTGGTCGACTTTCACGTTCGACAACCAGCTCAGCTACGATGTCACTACCGGCAAGCACAAGTTGAATGCCACAGCCTTGCAGAGCGCGTACAAGAATATGTACCAGAACTACACGATCGCCGCGGTCGACCTGCCATTTGCGTCGCTTTGGTATAACCTTGGCACGGGTGCGACCGTCACATCTTCAAGTTCCTACAGCCAGACGCAGTTGGAGTCATATATGGGTAGGGTCAATTACACCTTCAACGGAAAATACCTCATCACGCTGACGGGTCGTGCCGATGGTGCTTCGCAGCTATCTCCAGAGAACCGCTGGGCGTTTTTCCCATCTGGTGCCGTCGCCTGGCAGGCTGGGGATGAGGAATTCATCCGTAAGCTCAATCTTTTCTCAGACCTGAAGCTGCGTGTCAGTTATGGCGAAGTGGGCAACTCGAATGTCGCTGCCTATAGCACGCAGGCGGGTCTGCTCACCACGAACTATAGTTTCGGGTCAGCGGCGGCCGGCGGTTTTGCACCTTCTGCGATCGGCAATAAGGGGCTCAAGTGGGAGCGCAGTCAGGAACTCAACCTCGGACTTAACATGGGCTTCCTGAAGAACAGGATCGCCGCCACCGTAGAGCTTTACAAGCGGAATACACGTGACCTGATCCTTAACCAGACACTCCCGACATCCTCCGGTTTCAACGCAGTGGTGACCAATGTCGGAAAGGTTTCCAACAAGGGGATTGAGATCATGTTGAATACGCGGAATATCGAGACGAAAAATTTCAGCTGGTCGACCAGCGTCAACTTTTCCAAGAACGTGAATCGTATTGAAGCCCTGGCCAACGGGGTGGAATCCATCATCGCCAGTGCGCTCTTTGTGGGCAAACCGGTGCGTTCTCATTATGAATTTAAATTCAACGGCATCTGGCAGATCCCTGACAGCATCGCGGCCGCCACGTACGGACAGCGTCCGGGATCGGTTCGGGTGGTTGATGCCAACAAGGATGGCGTCATATCCACCACTCCGGGTAAAGATGACAGGATGTGGCTGGGATCTGAGATGCCGAACTTTATCATGGGCATGACAAACCGGATGAGCTACAAGAATTTCGACCTGTCATTCCTGTTGTACTACCGCAATGGCACCATGTTCCGCAATGGCATGCTGGGCGGCACCATGGGAGAGTACACCGGCACACGATACAACCATATCGTTATGAACTATTGGACACGCAACAATCCGACGAATGATTTTTACGGGCCCGGCATACCCCAGGCTTACCGGAATGCGAGAAGCTATGAGGATGCCAGTTTCCTCCGGCTCTCTGATGTGACGCTTGGATACAACGTCCCCCAATCGTTCCTGGACAAAAAGAAAATCGACAGGATGCGGGTTTATTTCCAAGTCATCAATCCGAAATTCTGGACGAAGTACAACAGCATGGATCCTGAATACAACTCGAACACCTATATCGACCAGGTGCCCAGCATGACGGTCGCTTTCGGTGCAAGCATCGGGTTATGATCACCAATCCCTAAACAACTGTTATGAAACGAAATAAGATAACGATATATGTACTCTCGCTGGCTTTCACCGCGGTCATGGCAGCGGGTTGCAAAAAGACCTTCCTGGATGAGTACAACCCGGGTAACCGAACGACCGACAATTACTACACGGAGGCTGCGGGTTACGAGAGTCTGGTGACATCCTGCTACCCGTTGCTGCGTGACATCACCCAGCAGCGGGTGCCCACCTTGAACGGCACCGATCTTTTTGCGGCGAGTGGATGGACCGGGCTGGTGTTGTTTCCTACACAGACGACACAGTCAGGCAGTCCCTATGATGGCTATGATATCCGGATGAATTCCAGTCTTGGCGAACTGCAGACCCTTTGGGACCTGTTGTATCGTGAGATCAACCGTTGTAATGCCGCCATTGAACGTGCGCCGGCAGTCATCAACATGACGGATTCCGTTAAGAACGTCAGGGTTGCGGAGGCTAAGTTCCTGCGTTCGCTTTCATTGTTCTGGGCGGTGCAGCAATGGGGTGACATTCCCATGCCATTGACCGAGACGCAGACCGCAAGCCTCAAGGTGGTCAGGACTCCTGCAAAGGATGTGTATACGCAGCTGGTGACAGATCTCAATGACGCCATTGCAAAGCTTCCCAACACGCAGCCGGCACAAGGGCGCGTCACAAAGTCGGCCGCGAAGTTCCTGCTGGCGAGGGTTTACCTGACAAGGGGATGGAATTTCAACAATTCCCTTGGCGGGACACAGGCTGACTTCACCAATGCGCTTGCGTTGTGCGACGACATCATTGCCTCAGGTTTGCATCCCCTTGAGACTGACTGGAACAGGCTTTGGCCGATCCACAATAAGAATCCCAAGAGGGAGACCGTCACCGCCGCAGGCTCCGTCGCCATCGCCAATGCGAGCAAGGAGGTGATTTTTGCCATCCAGTATGCCAATGCCGCTGCTCATAACGGGGATGCCAACCTCAGCACATCGAACGGACTGATCGGTAACAACATGCATACGGTCTTCAGCGACGGCCCAAACAACGTGGCGCAGGAGTCCAGGACCGGCACCTATAACCGCTTTCTTCCGTCGCACCGGGTCACCTGGGCGGCCATGCGGCTCTTTGATCCACAGATGGATCAGCGTTATGAGGGTACATTCAACAGTGTGACGTTTGCCACGGTGAATGGATCAGTTTCCCTGAAAAACAATAAGCCATATCCAAAGGATTTGTCATTGTCTTATGTGATCAACGACACCACGGCCATCGTTCTTCCCTGGAACAGGCCTGTGACATCTGATGCGGATTATGGCATCAACCTGCCCGGAGGCACTAAAAAGTACTCAGTGCAGAATGTTGTCGATCTGTATTATAAGGGAAAAGTTACGGCCGGTCAGCAGATCATCGATCCGATGGCCTGGTCTGGCCCAATGTTCTGGAAGTTCTGGCAGCCGGGTTTGGTGTATGGGGATGGATTTTCCACTTTTAATGACCCCTTGTTCCGTGCCGCCGAGGTGTTCCTTATGGCCGCTGAAGCGATCGTAAAAGGTGGTACCGGTGCGAAGCTTGGTACTGCGGATGTTTATTACAACAGGGTGCTTGACCGCGCCCTCGCATCCAATGCCGGCAAGTCGCCCATGCGTGCCGCGAATCCTGCAAATGTGGAGGAGCCTGTCTCCAATGTGGTTTCATACCGGGCAACCCCTGCGAGCATCAATATCGATATGATCCTTGATGAATACGGAAGGGAGCTTCTCGGAGAAGGCAACGAACGCTGGTATCAGCTGAAGCGGACCGGTAAACTCATCGAGCGCGCCGTGGCTTTCAACGGATGGGTGAAGTGGGGCAATGGCGGGACGACCACCCTTAAAGCCACTCATCTCCTCCGGCCGATCCCACAGGGGATGTTGGATAATTCCAATCCGAAGATCGAGCAGAACCCCGGGTACTGATATTCTGTCATTGATATCATCATGCCAGGGATGGGCCCTTCCATTCCTGGCATTTTATTTCATCTTTATTGGTCAACATCATTTCCGATGCGAATTCCATTCCTGATATGCCTGCTGGTCGTGCTGGCCTCTGCCGGGGAATCCTCCGCACAGGAAGCTCCTCCGCACAATATGTTTCTGCAGCGGGTGGTGCCAGCCGACGGTGAGGCCATTGCATTCAATGCACCCGTCCTCCGATGGCCCCGCAGCAAGGGTGCGGATGTCCGCTACGAGGTTCAACTTTCCCGCGACAGTCTTTTCAATGCCCCCGGCGACGAGATCATCACGCAACGCTCCGGTGCATTCTACAACCCGCACCTGAGATTAGAGGAGGGGCGATGGTTCTGGCGTCATCGCACCGGTGGTGGGAAATGGTCTGCCACACATTATTTTCAGATCACGCAGGAAGCGATGCCGCTTGTGAGTCCGCCGGCTGTAACATTCCTGCAAAACATCCCCGCCTCACATCCCCGCATCCTCCTGGATTCGGGCAGTCAAAAAACCAGGATCCTCCTTTCGCATCCAAGTGCGCAGGCCATCCTCAAAGACGCGGAAAAGGCGCTGGAGATGGGCGTCATCACAGACCGTGACATGAATCTTGTCATCCGGGAGGGGCAGACGGCTCAGGACAAAAAGCTCCAGCAGGATGCCATTGTATCAATGGGCAACCGGTTGGATGATATGATCTCCGCTCTCTGTCAGGCCAATCTCATTCGAAAGGATGGCCGGTATGCCCGAAAAGCCATTGCGCAGGCCTTGGAAGTCGCTTCATGGGACCACAAGGGCGTATCCGGTTCCCGGGATTTCACCGATGGCATCTGCATGTATGATATGGCGCTGGTCTTTGATTGTTTTTATGAAGAGCTCACTCCCGAGCAAAGGTCTGTTCTCATTGCCGCCATTGCCTTGCGGGCAGAGGATTTCTATGGAGAGTGGGTCAATAATATTGAATCCAAAGTGCTCAGCGGACATGTATGGCAGCTGATCTTGAACGAATTCTTCAAGACTTCCCTCGCTTTGTACAGGCATCATTCCGATGCCGCCAAATGGCTATCCTATGCCTATGAACTTTTCCTGGCGCGTACCCCCATATTGGGCGGTGCCGACGGCGGGTGGTCGGAGGGTGCTCATTACCTCACCATGAACATGGACATGCTCGTGGATATCCCCGAAAAGATCCGTGCGTACACGGGATTCGATTTCATTAAAAGTCATCCCTGGTATCGGAACATGGGCGACTGGCTGATCACGAACATCCCTCCCGGATCCGTGAATAATGGATTCGGTGATAATTCGGAGGAGCTGTCGGAACCACTTCCATCCTATGCGGCATTTGCCAATGTCATGGCCGGCCTCACCGGGGAGGCGTCTTTCGTCTGGTATCTCAGACAGTTGCAGGCTTATTCCGATCCTGATCTGTCAATGGAGCCCATCCTGCGGTGGTATTGTCTGGTGAACCAGGATCGCTTGCGGCTACCCGAGATTCCTGTTGGCTATGTGCCCCCCGCGGCGCATGTAGCCATGGCCACCGGTCTTGTGGCGATGCACACAGCCCCGGAGGATGTCAAAAAGAACGTGATGGTGGCCTTCCGTTCGAGTCCATTCGGAGCGTACGGACACATTCTTGCCGACCAGAACACGTTCAACATCGCAGCGGGCGGGAAGCGGTTGTTTTATCGTACGGGTTACAAAGTGGCGATGGATGACCCCCACCGGCTTGGCTGGAGTAAGCATACCAAAAGTCAGAACGGGGTGCTCATCAACGGAAACGGGCAGCCATACACCGTGGAGTCGTTCGGTAGGATCCTTCGGTTCCATGAGGACAAGGGGATGACCTATGCTTTGGGGGATGCCTCCAATGCTTACAGGAGCAAGGAGTCGGGCGAGGATCACGGGATGGTTAAGTTTTTCAGGCATATTGCACTCTTACAGCCCGGCATCATCGTGATCTACGACGAACTCGAGTCGCAGTCACCTGCCAGCTGGTCGTGGTTGATCCACAGCATCGAAGGCATGGAACTGGATTCTTCATCCGGCACTTTCGCCTCCACGGCCGATGGTTTCCGGGGGACAGGAAGATTATGGAGTGCTGCTCCGGTACGCTGGCAGATCACGAATCGTTTCGAGGTGCCTGCCGTAAGTTTCAGGGTTGCTGAGGGGTTGAGGAAAATTCCCTTCAACGACGATCAATGGCATGCAAAAGCGATCAGTACCGATAGTGTGCGGACGATCCGTTTCCTGTCGGTGATACAGATCGGCCCGAAAGGGGAGAAGGTCGTTTTTCGAGAGCGTCAGGCAGGCCCCGGGCTTGTCAGATTGCATATAGGGGACTGGGAGATCGAGGCGAGTCTGGCAACGCATCTGCCCCCTCAGTTGCGGTTAGAGGCCTTGAAAGGCGATGTCAGGTTCAGGGCTTATGAATCATCAGAAAAGAGGGTGCTGCGATAAGCAATATCATACAAAAACAAAGAAGCATGCGGATTGCAACAGTCAGGTGGATCATTCTGCTGGCAGGTATTGGATTTCTGTCGTTTTCATCTCCGAAAGCGGAGAAGGCCGGAGCAAAGGAATCCCGTCGTCCTCCAAACATTCTTTTTGCGATAGCGGACGATCAGTCTTACCCGCATGCCTCCGCGTATGGCAGTAAGGTCTTTAAGACCCCGAGTTTCGATGCTGTCGCGGCAAGAGGCGTATTGTTCCATAACGCCTTCGTGGCTGCTCCTCAGTGCAGTCCCTCCCGTGCGGCGATCCTCACCGGGCGTAATATCTGGCAACTGGAGGAAGCGGGTACCCATTCCAGTTATTTCCCGTCGAAATTCCCGGTATTCACCGATGCGCTGGAAACTGCGGGATATTTCCCCGGTTACACCGGCAAGGCCTGGGATCCGGGGAACTGGGAGGATGCGGGTTGGAAGCGCAATCCGGTGGGGCACGAATACAATCAAAGAAAGCATGCACAGGTACCCTCAAAGGGAATCAGTGATATCGACTATGCCGCGAACTTCCGGGATTTTCTGGCGGACAAGCCAGCGGATAAGCCTTTCTTTTTTTGGTACGGATCGAAGGAGCCGCACCGGGGATATGAAAAAGGCTCCGGAAAAAAGGCGGGACTAAAGGAAGAAGACCTTGTCGTTCCTGCTTTTCTGCCCAATGATGCAGTCGTGAGGGAGGATATGCTTGATTATGCGTTAGAAGTCAACTGGTTCGATCGACAGCTCGGAGAGATGATGAAGATACTGGCGGATCGGGGCGAGCTCGACAACACCATCATCATTGTGACCGCTGACAACGGGATGGCATTTCCATATGCCAAGGCCAACCTCACTGAATATGGCACACATGTGCCGCTCGCGATATGCGGGCCTGGTGTCAGTGGCCGGTCCCGACGGGTGGATGACCTGGTGAGTCTGACCGATCTCGCACCCACGTTGCTTGACATGGCAGGGGTCGTTCATTTTCCCGGTATGTCGGGTCGGACGATGATGCCGATCTTGAAGCGTAATGCCTCCGGAATGGTGGATCCATCCCGCCGGTCCATCGTCACCGGAAGGGAGCGGCATACCCATGCCAGACCCGATAATCTCGGCTATCCCGCAAGGGCGTTGCGTGACAGTCAGTACCTGTATGTCAGGAATGAAAAGCCTGACCGTTGGCCTGCGGGTGATCCGCCTCCTGCCGACAATGCACAAGTCGCCGCAGTCTTGAAAATGAAACCCATCGTCTCTGGGTATGAGGATATCGACGATTCCCCCACCAAATCGTTCATGATCCGCAGCCGGTCATCTTTCCCGGGACTTTTCCGGTCAGGCTTTGAGAAGCGTGGTGGGGAGCAGCTCTTCGATATCAGTACCGATCCGTATTGCCTGAACGACCTATCATCTGATGCGGGTAAAAAGAACGTCATGCAACAGATGCGGCGTGATTTGGCGGACAGGCTTCGTGCGGAGGGGGATCCCCGGTCTTCCGGCGATGGGGATGTCTTTGAAAGCTACCCGCGTTTTGGGGCGATGCGTCCTTTCTCCGGGTTCAGGGAGCAGGGAAAGTACAATCCCGCTTTTGTTGCGGAGCGTCCGAATGTCATCTTCATCCTAACGGATGACCTGGGATGGAGCAGTTTTTCGATGCGGATGGATGACCGGGTTCCAGCGTCTGTGAGTGACTATCATGAAACGCCCAATATCGAGCGATTTGCCGGGCAGAGCCTGCGCTTCACCCGGGGGTATTCTCCCGACCCCATCTGTTCTCCGACGCGCAGGAGCATACAGTTCGGTCAGACCTCCATCCGGCAGGGAGAGGATTCCACCTTCCATCGCGGATACCGATCGATCCCTCAGGTGCTCAAAACCATCGACCCTTCTTACCGCGCGGCACATTTCGGTAAATGGGACCTACGAGCCGGCGTCCATCCGGAGGGCTTGGGGTATGATGAAAGTGACGGCGATACCGGTAATAAGCAGGGGAATATATCCGTCACGCCAAAGGAGAAATGGGATCGGCACACATCGATGGACAATCCAAAGCAGGTGGATAGCCTTGCCAACAGGTCTATCAGGTTCATGCGGCAGCAGGTCAGGGATGCGCATCCTTTTTACCTGCAGATCTCGCACTATGCGACGCATGCGAACCTTGAAACCACGGCAGGCGTGTATGAGCGATTCGCAGCGAAGGTTCCGGGAAAGAAGCATTCGAATCCGGCCTATGCGGGTATGCTTCATGATCTCGACAGAAGCATCGGAGAGGTCCTCAAAGAGGTTGACCGCTTGGGGATCGCGGAAAATACGTACATCGTGATCATGGCCGACAACGGAGGGGTGGAGTTCATTCCCCCTGTGCCCAACCGGCTCGATCATCCATCGACTTTCCCTACGCCCATGCGAAACCATCCGCTCCGTGGAGGCAAGTGGACACTCTACGAAGGCGGCATCCGCGTACCGTTCATGGTGCGCGGGCCGGGTGTGAAGTCAGGGCAGACGGATGTGCCCGTCATCGGGTGGGACCTCCTGCCCACATTTGCCAGCCTGGCCGGCGGACGATTTGGAGGGAAAGGCATCGATGGTGGAAGTTTTGCCGGTTTGCTGAAAGGTTCGGCAATGAAAAAAGTCGACCGGCCATCTGATCTGTTTTATTTCCATCGGTTTCATAAAACCTATCCGCATTCGGCCGTCATCCGCGGCAGATACAAGCTTATCCGGTTCTGGCAGACGGGCAAGACGGAATTATATGACCTGGAGACTGATCCGGGCGAAACGAATGATCTTGCCGCCAGCCGCAAGGAACTGGCAAATGAGCTCCTTGCCGGGCTCATGGGGTATATGCGATCCGTTAATCCGGCGCTTGCCAAAAAATACGAATGACGATTCCGGTACCCGAGGCATGCCTTTGGGCGTTGCGCATGCGCCTGGGGATGGTTTCGCAGGTCGTCTCCGGCAACTGCGGAAAAAAAATATGCGTGCGAGGGTGTTTATCTCTAATAAAATACTTTTCAAGCATGAGGAAGAAGTTTTTGGCTGTCATATTATTGCTGCAAGTATTGTCGCAGGTCACCGGGCAGCATGTCCGTCAGGTTTGGTTGGATGAACTCCCCATCAAGGTTTATTCAGGTGGCATACCCGCTGTGGTTGCCGGTGCCAACCAGGGC
>CAJBPC010000029.1 GCA_903957405.1 uncultured bacterium
CCGGGAGGATGGTCAAAATACGGATTCCCTCCGAGAAAGACATGCTGTTGGAAGATAAAAATCAGTAATAGTCAAGTCCCATCACTTCCCGGGCAAGACGCATGGTCTCCCGGGCACTCGCCCTTGCCTTTTCCGCTCCTATATCCATGACTTTTTTCAGATACGCATGGTCGGTCCGGATGGATTCGGCGCGCTGGCGAATGGGGGTGATGAAATGTACCATGTCCTCTGCGAGTTGTTTCTTCATGTCGCCGTAACGGATGCGGCATTCATCGTATGCGTCCTCGAAGAACTTCAGGTTCTCCGCGGTTCCTACCAGCTGCATCAGCTGGAAGATGTTTACAATATAGTCAGGCCTGGGCGTGTTGGGTGCTGTCGGCCCGGCGTCGGTCTTGGCCTTCATCACTTTCTTGCGGATCAAGTCATCGTCATCTGCCAGATAGATGGTGGCCAGCTGGTTCTCGCTCTTGCTCATCTTTCCCGTGCCGTCCAAACTGGGGACTTTCACCAATTCCTCTCCGAAGTTAAAGGCCTGTGGCTCCGGGAAGACTTCCCCATATCGGTGGTTGAAGCGGTTCGCGAATGTCCGGGCCATTTCGAGGTGTTGCTCCTGATCCTTTCCGACAGGCACCAGGGATGCCCTGTGCAGGAGGATATCCGCTGCCTGAAGGACGGGATAGGTCAACAGGCCCGCATTGATGTTTTCCGGTTGCTGGCGCACTTTATCCTTGAACGTGGTGGTCTTTTCCAGCTCACCCTTGTAGGCCAGCATATTCAGATATAGATACAATTCCGTTGTCTCGGGGACGTGGCTCTGACAGAAAAGCGCTACTTTTTCCGGGTCGAGTCCGCAGGCGATATTCTCTGCCAGCACGCGGTGCACATGCCCCTTAAGCTCCCTGGTATCGGGATGGGTCGTCAGTGAATGCAGATCAGCCACCATGAAGTAGCAGGTGAATTGAGACTGCAATTTCACATAATTCCGGACCGCCCCGAAATAGTTCCCCAGGTGTAGGAAACCCGTGGGCCGGATACCGCTCATGACAATAGGATTCTTTCCGTTCATAGGACGGCAAAGATAAGGTTTGCACAGAGGTATCGGCCATCCTGAGGCGGGTATTCCTGATTCGGACTTGTCCGCCCGCAGAACCGGAAAGTAGCCCGTGCTTGCCAGATGTCCCGCACACCGTTCCACTCATCAAAAATAACAGCCGATCGCGGTGATTCCGCTAATTTTGCAGTACAACGGAAACACATGCAGGTCACGAATTCCATGGTAGACAAACTCGCGCATCTGGCAAAGCTCTACTTCTCGGAAACCGAGAAGGAAGAGATCCGTGAGGACTTGCAAAAGATGATCGCGTTTGTCGACCGCCTGAACCACCTCGACCTGGATGGAGTGCCGCCACTGACCCATATGAGCGGAGATGTGAATGTATGGAGGGACGACGAACTGAAAGGATCCGTCAGCCATGAAGAAGCCATGCAGAACGCACCCGACGCAGCAAATGCGTTTTTCACCGTTCCGAAAGTCATCAGGAAGATCTGACGAAGAACACCATTTCTCACATTGCCGGTGAACACATCGGCGCCAATAAAAAAGATCATGCATCCGGTCATACATCTTCAGGACATCCGAAAGTGTTACTACATGGGAAAGCAGGAGCTGGAGGTCCTGAAAGGCATCACGTTGGATATCAATCGCAACGAGTATGTTGCGCTGATGGGGCCTTCCGGATCCGGCAAAAGCACGTTGATGAACATCCTCGGATGCCTCGACTCCCCCACTTCCGGGACATACATCCTCAACGGCAACGATGTGAGCACGATGCATGACAACCAGCTGGCCGACATCCGAAACAGAGAGATCGGTTTCGTATTCCAGCAGTTCAACCTCCTGCCCAGGCTCACGGCCATGGAGAACGTAGCCCTACCGCTGGTATATGCCGGGATCCCGAAAAAACAAAGAACGGAGATGGCGATGGAAGTGCTCCGGAAGGTCGACCTGACAGACCGAAGCCACCACCGGCCAAACGAGATGTCTGGTGGACAATGTCAGCGCGTAGCCATCGCCAGGGCCCTGGTGAATAACCCATCCATGATCCTGGCCGATGAACCGACCGGTAACCTCGACTCCAAAACCTCCCATGAGATCATGGAGATATTCAACAAGATCCATGCGGATGGAAACTCCGTCGTGCTCGTGACTCACGAAGAGGATATCTCCCGCTTCGCTCACCGTGTGATCCGTCTAAAAGACGGCCTGCTCGAAAGCGACCGGCTTAACCCGAAGGAATCGATGACCGTCTGATCCGGTCTTGTTTAAAGATATCATGACCAGACATCCTCCCATGGCATGAACCTGAACGTTCATTTGAACAATTCCGCCGCTTTGGGTTTATATGCTGTATGTCATTCAAGATCTACACGAAAACTGGCGATAAGGGTTCCACCAGTTTAATTGGCGGGACCAAAGTCCCTAAATCCCATCTGCGCATTGAAGCTTACGGCACAGTCGACGAACTGAACAGCCATATCGGCCTTTGCCGCGATCTGCTGGAAGATGAAAAGAGCCGGGAGATACTCCTGGAGGTCCAGGACAGGCTTTTCACGATCGGCTCGTCCCTCGCTTGCGACCCCATCAAAGAACCGGGGATGCGGCTTCCGGACCTAAAGGAAGCGGATATAAAACTCCTGGAGGATGAGGTGGACCGCATGAGCGAAGTGACACCGCCGATGCGGTCATTCATACTGCCTGGCGGGCACACGACGGTATCCTCTCTGCATATCGCACGCTGCGTGTGCCGCAGGGCAGAGCGCTGCTGTGTCCGGCTTGAACTGGAAAGCATGGAAGTGGATGCCATCCTGCTGAAATACCTGAACCGGTTGAGTGATTACCTGTTCGTATTGTCGAGATACGCCACCTGCCTGTTGAAGGCGGAGGAGATCGCCTGGAAGCCCCGGGTTTGACGATGTGATCGGCCGCGAGGGCAGGGCCAGCGGGACGTATCCCCGATCGAGGCTCCTCATTGTGCGGCCACGGGCAACAGAGGTGATCGGCGGATGCGGATCCTACATGCCATCTTGTTCCTGTATCCGGCCGTCTTTCATGTGCAGCACCCTGTCGCTCATCTCCGCGAGTTCTTCATTATGCGTGACGATGAGGAAGGTTTGTCCGAATTCTTCTCGCAGCCGGAAGAACAGCTGATGGAGTTCTTTGGCATTGGCAGAGTCGAGGTTGCCGGTGGGTTCGTCGGCGAAAATGATCTCCGGTTGGTTGATCAATGCCCGGGCTACCGCGACGCGTTGTTGCTCACCGCCGGAAAGCGCAGCGGGTTTGTTATCCATCCGGTGCGACAATCCCAGCATCTCCAGGAGTGACTTTGCCCTTTTACCGACTTCGCTTTCCGGATTTTTAGCTATCCAGCCGGGGATGCATACATTCTCCAGGGCCGTGAACTCCGGCAAAAGGTGATGGAACTGGAATACAAAACCGGCATGCAGATTTCTGAAGGCCGCGAGTTTCTTGCCCCGCAATTGGTCGATGCGCTGTTCTCCGAGCCAGATCTCCCCTCCGTCGGCATGATCGAGCGTACCCAGGATATGCAACAGGGTACTCTTCCCGGCGCCGGAAGATCCCGCGATGGTGACGATCTCTCCCCTTTCCATGCGGAGGTCGACCCCTTTCAGTACCTGAACGCTTCCGTAAGATTTTATTATGTCTTTTGCAACCAACATGCACTATATTTTGTCATAAAGAGTTGAAATTAGGCATTGTGCCCATGATTGACAAACTGCATACGCCATCCTAAAGCATGCAGTGTTATCATGATGGGTATAAACGGATTTGGATATTTCCACCTAACATTTACTTTTGCGGAAAATCAAAAAGGAGGTCACAGATGTTTTGGACACTTGAACTAGCATCCTACCTGGAAGATGCACCATGGCCAGCCACCAAGGACGAGCTCATCGACTATGGTATCCGGAGCGGTGCACCCATCGAAGTGATCGAGAACCTCCAGGAGCTGGACGATGAAGGTGAGATCTATGAGGGTATAGATGACATATGGCCTGACTATCCCAGCCAGGAGGACTTCTTCTTCAATGAAGACGAGTACTGACGCTGCACGTCAAAGAAAATTGAAACCGCCAGATGGCGGTTTTTTTTTGTTCCAGCGCGGATCAATCCCTCTTCCGGAAGGAAAATTTGAACCAAACCATCAGCAACGACAGTCCCATGATGATGGAATTGGCGATGATGATGGCAAAATCATCCTTCACGATCCCATAGACCAGCCAGGTGGAAACGTTCGCCAGGAGGATGGCGATCATCCAGGAGGAGAGGTCTCCTACGGATTTCGTCGTCCAGGCTTTATAAACCTGCGGCAGAAATGTGATGGAGGAAAGGAAAGCCCCGAAGAGCCCGAGATAGTCGATCCATTGAAAGTTGCTCATGGGGTTATTTTTCCATTTGTTCTATGACGGCCTGTGTGACGCCGGTGTAGGAGAATCCTCCGTCGTGGAATAGATTTTGCATGGTGACCATGCGGGACAGGTCGGAGAACATCGACACGCAATATCTTGCGCAGTCATCTGCCGAGGCGTTCCCCAGCGGGCTCATTTTTTCTGCATAGCTGATGAATCCGTCGAAACCCTTGACACCACTGCCGGCGGTTGTGCGGGTGGGAGATTGGGAGATGGTGTTCACACGTACTTTTTTCCGGACACCATAGTGGTAACCGAAGCTGCGGGTCACACTCTCCAGCAGTGCCTTCGCATCCGCCATTTCGTTGTAGTCGGGGAATACCCGCTGTGCCGCGATATAGGTGAGGGCCACCACACTGCCCCAGTCGTTGATCGCATCCATGTCCCAGGCAGTGCGCAGGACGCGGTGCAGCGACATCGCGGATATGTCAAGGGTTCTCTGATTGAAGCCGTAATCCATCTCCGTATAATGCTTTCCCTTGCGGACGTTGAGGCTCATGCCGATGGAGTGCAGCACGAAATCGACGCGGCCGCCGAAATGATCCATGCTGCCCTGGAATAACTTCTTCAGATCGTCCATATTCACCACATCCGCTCCAATCACCGGTGCACCGATCTCCTCTGCGAGCTTGTTTATCTCCCCCATGCGCAGGGCCACCGGCGCATTGGTCAGCACAAGCTGAGCACCTTCGGCATGGCATTGCTGTGCCGTCTTCCAGGCAATGGATTTTTCGTCAAGCGCACCGAAGATGATCCCTTTCTTCCCTTTAAGTAACTGATTGGACATATAAATCGTTTGGTGTAAAAATAATGGCTTTATGCAAATCGAAAAGTAAAATCAATGGATGCGGGGCGGATCAACCAGCGCCAGGACAGACCACAACGGTTCTTGAATGGATGTATTCAGCGGGTGGTTTTCTTGCCGCCGCCCTCGTCGATCATCTCCTTGGCATTCTGCAAGACGACAGCTGACGGGTTTTCTCCACCGAGCATCCTGGCGATCGCATCCACTCGTTCCCTATCGGAAAGGCTTCGGATGCCGGTATGCACGACACCTGCGGTTTCTTTCTTATACACGTAAAAATGGGTGTACGCCCGTGCGGCGATCTGAGGCTGGTGGGTGATGGA